>DAIEHU010000021.1 GCA_027353395.1 Desulfobacteraceae bacterium | reverse complement strand
CAATCAATTCGTGGATAAAGGTGTCCGAACCAACGGATACAATGGGGGATATGCCAATCTGAAAAAAAACCTTCGGCCGGGAACTGGCGGTTTTGACCACTTGCGTCACCTGGTCAATGCGGGCGCGCATGGTGTCCACCAATTGTCCGGCCCGTTTGGATGCGTTCAGTAGATCACCAATGGCAAGCACGGACGACATGATGGTGTCAAGGCTCCTGGGGTTGACCGCATATACCGGAATGCCTAAAGATTCCAGGCGCATGACGGTCTCTTTCGGATTGCCGTCCTTGACCGCAATGCAAAGGTCCGGCTGCAAGGATACGATTTTTTCCAGATCCAGGCGCACATAAGCGCCCACTTGCGGCAGCGCCAATGCGGCCGACGGATAGTCGCTGTGGGCGGCGGCCCCCTTCAGCCGGTCTTCGCATCCCAAATCATAGATGATTTCCGTGATATTCGGTGCAAGGGAAATGACGCGGCGCGGAGATGACGGAACCATCACCGTCCGTCCCGCCTGATCCACCAGCGCCCGGGGCGCAGCCGACACACCGCCATAAAACAGGAGCGCGAATCCCATCCCCAATAATGTGATGACTCCATTTTTCTTTATCATTTTCAGTTGTTTCCTAAATTTAACCCGTACTGTCAACCCCTAAGATATGGGGTTTTGGCATCCGCCTGAAGGCCCCATCATTATTCCATTGGATACGCCAAGGTTTTACTTGAACAAAACCAAATAATGCCATACGATTATCCAAATTTTGCATAATTTGCCAACCTTACCGGAAAAACGATTCGCCGTTCATGAGCCCAAAGCCGTTTCTCATATTTTCTCTGGATGACCGCCTCTATGCCCTGCCGGCCGAGGATGTGAAACATATTATCCGGTCCGTGACGATCACCCCCCTGCCGGATGGGCCGGATCTGATGGCTGGAATTTTAAATATGGGGGGGCGTTTTATTCCGGTCATCGATATCCGGAAGCAATTCAACCTGCCATCCAAAACACTGCTATTGTCTGACCGGTTTATCATCGCCGAAGCATGCGGATATACCATCGCCTTCATCGCCGACACGGTGGAGAGCGTTGTGGAACTGTCCGCAAAACCGCTTGATGCATCCAATGCCATTTTCCCGTCCGGCATGGAACCCGCCAGTCTTTTCCCCGGCATGGAGAAATTTATCACCGGCGTGTCGCACCAGCACAACCGCACGGTGTTAATATATGATGTCAACTCCCTGTTTCCTGAAACGGAAATACGGCTGGCGGCCGATGCGCTAAAATCCAAACAGACGCAAGAGCCGATATGATTGATGATATCCCTGAAAATACGCTGAACGAATTGAGCCGGCTCGTATCCATCCACACCGGGCTGCATTTCCCCGAAAAGAAATGGCCCGCATTAATCAAGGGGATCATCTCCGTCAACCGCCAGCTCCAAAAGGATGTACATCATCTGCTTTATTGCCTTCGGAACCCTTCCCCGCCAAAAGAGGTCATTGACCTTTTGACCGATCGCCTGACGGTGGGAGAGACCTATTTTCTGCGCGATAAAAATTTTTTCCAGATTTTTAAAGATCAAATCATACAGGGGCTTATCCACTATCCAAGAAAAAAAACCAAAAAACTTATTTTCTGGTGCGCCGGGTGCGCCACCGGTGAAGAGCCCTATTCCGCGGCCATTGTCATTGACCACATCCTTCCGGAAATATCCGGTTGGGAAATTTCCATTATCGGCTCGGATATCAATCGCATGGCTTTGGACAAAGCCCGGGCGGGCGTCTATTCCAACTGGTCCTTTCGTGAAACCCCCGAGCCCTTGATTAGAAAATATTTTACGCGGACGGAAGACGACCGGTTTGAGCTGATCCCCCGTATACGGCGGATGGTTTCGTTTGTTCAAGTGAACCTGATGACGGAAAATTATGCGGCAAGCTTAAATTGTCATGATCCGATTGACGTTATTGTTTGCCGGAATGTATTGATGTATTTTAACAATCAGAACCGGATCCGCGTGATTCAGAACCTGGCCAAATCCTTGGTGGACAATGGATGGCTTATCACTGGCCCTTCCGAATCCGGTTTTGTTGACGCCCCGGAATTAACGCCGGTCCGCTTTCCCAATGCCCTTTACCATCGCAAGGGGTCTCCCAGAAAATCCGATTCTCCGGATTTTTCGATCCGCGCGACGCATCAAAAAAACATTTCCGTTCCAAGCGTCCCAAAGACGCGAAGAACCGGGATGAAAAATACAGGTCCATCCCGAAGAAGTACGGACGTCAAACCCCCGCCCCCAACTGGAAAACCCATTTATGATCTCTACCAGGAGGCATTGACCGATTATCAACAGGGCGATTACAGACAATCGGCGCAAAAATTATCTGGCATCGTATCTGGAGCGCGGAATGGCAATCCATCCTTTTTAATGCGGACCGAGTCCATGATTCTGCTGGCCAAAACCCATGCCAATTTGGGAGAACTGGATCAGGCCAGAACTTGGTGTGAGAAAGCAATCGGCTTTGAAAAACTCAATCCGGAACTCTATTATCTATTGTCAACCATCCATCAATCCGCAAATGATCTCGATGCGGCCATAACGTCAGTAAAACAGGCCATATATTTGGATGCCGGATTCATCATGGCCCATTTTATGCTTGGAATGCTCTTTGCCCGGAAAAACAGGGGGCTTGAAAGCGCCAAAAGCATGAACACCGCCTTGTCATTGCTGCGGTTAAAAGATCCGGAGGACGTGCTGGAATTTGCGGAAGGCATGACCGTCTCCCGATTGGTTGAAACCATCAAATCCATGACCGCCAGGGATTAGCCATGAACGACGAACCATGCGCAACAACCGGTCTGACCGAACAAATTTTAAAAATCCGCGCCGAGCAACTGGCGCGAATCCGTCTTTCGCGGGAAACCCGAGGCGATTTTATCACCGTGGTTGAATTCCGCATCGCGCAAGAGATTTATGCCATTGAATTGACGCATATCCGGACTATTCATCCACTGAAGGATCTGACCTATATCCCTGGCGCGCCTTCGTTTATCAAGGGAATCTTCAATTTAAGAGGCGAAATTATTTCCGTGGTTGACCTGAAACATTTTTTCAACCTGCCGGATCAGAAACCGGGACATGCGCACCAGGTCATCATCCTTTCATCCAAAGACATGGAATTCGGCATTTTAAGCGACGCCATTTTCGGCGTCAGGGAAATCAATACAGACGATATAAGGGATTCGCTCCCGGCGCTTGCCGGTATCCGGCAGGAATACCTCAAGGGGGTGACCGGCAGCGGGATTGCTGTTTTGGATGATGAAAAGCTCCTTAATGATCAGAAAATGATTATTTTCCTGTGAAATCAGGTAAAAAGCGAATGCAGAAGATAGGATGGCCATCAAGAATATCAAACCGCAAACGGTATTTGAAACAAATGTTAATGATTCCGATACAGCAGGAGGAAAACAAACATGTTCCGGTCTATTTCTAAAAGCATTATGGCGAAATTGCTCGTCCAGTTTTTTCTGGTGGGGATAATACCGCTGATTGGCATGGGGACGCTGACCTATTATTTATCCAAAGACGCCATAAAATCCGAGGTGTTTCAGAATATTACATCCATCAACGGCATCAAAAAGGTCCAGATCCTTGAATTTTTAAAAGACCGGATGCAGAACCTCACCCTCTTGTCGCGAACCCAGCAGATCCGGAATATGATCAATAACAAGACTTACCAGGAGATGAGCCCTATTTTCGAGTATTATATGCAAGCATTTGGGTACAGTGACATTCTCCTCTTAAATGAATCCGGCCAGATTGTCTATTCAGCGACCAGCAATACGGAATACGCTGCTGACAG
Organism: Desulfobacteraceae bacterium; assembly: GCA_027353395.1. Taxonomy (GTDB): domain Bacteria; phylum Desulfobacterota; class Desulfobacteria; order Desulfobacterales; family Desulfosalsimonadaceae; genus SURF-3. The sequence goes on along the minus strand of DAIEHU010000021.1, from coordinate 12,848 downwards.
CAAAACCGTCCCGGAAACCGGGGCGGCGCTCAAAGGACTCTGGGAAAAAATTGTCGATTCCGAAACCCCGATGATGACGGATATGCTCCGGTACAAAACAGGCGCGGAACCGGCTCTTTTTATAGGAGCCCCGGTCTATGCCGATACCGGGGAATTATACGCGGTTCTGATCTGTCAAATCAATGCCGCACGTGTCAGCGCGCTGATCGTGGATGCGCCTTCCACCGGTATACCGGATGCGGGCGGAGGCGCCGGCAAATTCAAACGCGACACGTATATTGTGGGGCCGGATTCCCTTCTCCGAACGAAATCCGCGCATTCGGGCAATGACGCCGTATTAAAAGAACGCGTCGATCCAGGCATTTACAATTTGGCCCTGAAACAGATCGGCGGAACGGGAAAAAGCATGGACGCTTCAGGCGAAAGCCTACTGAACGCCTATTCGCTGGTGGGGCTGCAAAAAGCCATGGGAACAGACTTTGACTGGGTGATCATGACGGTTGTCAATGAAAATGAGGCGTTCGCCCTGCTCCATAAATTAAAGATCAACACATTTGGCGGAATGGTAATATTCGTTCTGCTTGTGGGGATAGCGGGAATTTTCCAATCCCGGATGATCGCCCGGCCCATCAACGAGCTTTCCTACCGGGTGGTCAAATTAAATGACGGGGACTTTACCGCCGAAGTGCCCCTGACCGATCCGAATCGTAATGATGAAATCGGCATGCTGCTCAGAACCTTTAATGACGGAAGCAAAAAATTCCGCCATCAGATGAAAAGTCTGCTGGATTCCACCAACCTGCTGATCGAGTCCATTACACGGATATCCACAACCGCCTCTCAACTCGCCACCAGCGCATCGGAAACATCCAGCTCCATCAGTGAAGTGACCACCACGGTGGAAGAAGTGAAACAAACCTCCCAGGTGGCCACCGAAAAAGCCGAATACGTGGCCCAAAGCGCCGACTCCACCACCCGCATTTCCCACGCCGGCAAGCAGGCGACGGAGAATACGATGATCGGCATTGACCGCATCAGGGAAGAAATGAACGCCATTGCCGAAAGCACGGTTCAGCTCAGCGCCCAGACGAAAAGCATTGAAGACATCATCAATACGGTTTCCGATATTGCAGATCAATCCAATATCCTTTCCGTCAATGCGGCCATTGAAGCGGCCAAGGCCGGAGAGCACGGGAAAGGTTTTTCCGTTGTCGCCCAGGAGGTAAAATCTCTGGCGAACCAGTCCAAGGAAGCCACAAACCAGGTCAGGGGAATCCTGAGCGATATCCAGAAAGCCACCAGCGCAGCGGTGATGGCGACGGAGCGGGGAACCAGATCCGTCGCCGAAGCCATTGAGCTTTCCGAGCAGGCCGGCAATGCCATCGACCGGCTGTCCGGCCGGGTGACCGAATCCGCCGAAGCCGCCATGCAAATTACCGCGTCCAATCAACAGCAGCTTGCGGGCATGGACCAATTGTCTCAGGCCATGGAAAGCATCAATGACGCCACCCAGCAGAATTTAGATGGCGTCAAGCAGCTTGAAGACGCCATTAAAAATCTTGAAGACATGGCGCAGACATTAAAAATCATCACCGCAACCTACAAGATTTAAGGGCCGGACGCGTAAAATGAACCCTGAGGATATTCAGAGACAGCTCCAGGATGCTTTCCGGATCGAGGCGGAAGAGCGTATCGCCAGCATGTTCAATAATCTCACGGAACTTGAAAAATGCACGGATCCGGACGACCGCAGCCGGATGCTGGAGATTGTCTTCCGGGAAGCCCACAGCCTCAAAGGCGCTGCCCGGTCCGTGAACATCCTGCCGGTGGAAGCTGTCTGTCAGGAAATGGAAGGGCTTTTCACGCTGCTCAAAAATGGAAAAGTTTATTTTTCAGCGGAGTTATTCGATACCCTCCACCATGCGGTCGGCCTGGTGGAAAAATATATTGCATCCCCTGTGACAGACCAGGTTTCCGTCGAAAAGGCGATTCAAGCACTGACACAAACCCTGTTGGATTTTAAGGCCCAGTCAGCTTCGCCGGAACATGCCCTGGAACCTGTGAGCATAAAAGCGCATGAAAACACAAATCAGGATTCAACCGCACCACTGAAAAATCTTCCGGAACTGCCGGATTTTAAACAATCGAAACCAGTGAAACGCCATGCAGAACCCGCCATTGCTGATTTTACAAAACCGGCTCCCGCCCCGCAGGCTCAGGCGCTGTCCCGGAGCCATCATGCCGAAACAATTCGCATATCCACCGCAAAACTGGACGCGCTTCTGTTAAAGGCTGAGGAGATGATCACCCTCAAACAGACCCTCAGCCAGCATCAGGGCGAAATCAAAGAAACCCTTCAAACCATCAAACACTGGAAAAAAATTTCTGAAAAATCCAAAAAGGAAATGCGGGAATTGCATCATCTGGCTAAAAGCCATCCAAAGCTGGAACGGTTTATTCAGCTGCATGAGTTGAATCACGCTCAGATTGAGGAAACGGACGCCCGAATGAGCGGCCTTTCAAAATCAGTGGAACACAGCAGCCGGTCCCTTGGCGCGATGGTGGATGAATTGCTCGAAGAAATGAAAAAAACCTCCCTGTTGCCGTTTTCCACTTTGTTTTCCCTGGTTCCCCGCATGATCCGCGACATTTCCAAGGGAAGCGGCAAAGAAATCGAGCTGGAGATGACCGGCGGTGATGTGGAAATCGACAAGCGTATCCTGGAAGGGCTAAAAGATTCGCTGATTCATCTGATCCGCAACGCAGTGGACCACGGCATTGAAACGCCTGAGATACGGACCCGGTGCCGGAAGTCGCCCTGGGGCACCATCCGGTTGTCCGTGGTGCAGCCTGAAAGCAATAAAGTGGAAATTGAACTGTCAGATGACGGGCATGGCATCGATATTGCTGCGCTCAAACAGAAAGCAACAGCCACCGGATGCATATCTTCCCGGATTGCCGCCGGATTAACCGATGCCGAGGCCCTCTCCTTGATCTGGCTTTCCGGCATTTCCACCAGTCCCATGATCACAGAAATCTCCGGGCGCGGCCTTGGAATGGCGATTGTTCAGGAGCATGTGGAAAATTTGAACGGTTTAATTTCCATATCCACGGATTCCGGCCGGGGAACCGCCTTTAAAATAGAGCTTCCGGTTTCTCTGGCGACCTTCAGAGGAATGATCGTTTCCGCTGGCGGCCACCAATATATTCTGCCCATCACCCACGTGGAACACACCCTTCGGATTCATCCGGACGACATTAAAACCGTTGGGAACAAATCCATCATCCCCATCGATGGACAAGCCGTATCCCTGGTCTATCTCAGCGATATTTTGGGTCTTCCCCAGACATCAGCGACCGCCATGCAGGGGAACCGTCCGGAGCGCATCACCCTGCCGGCGGCCGTTCTGGGCGGCGGAGACAAGAGAATCGCGTGCATCGTGGACCATATCGCGAATGAACAGGATGTCCTGGTAAAAAGCCTTGGCAAACAATTGCGAAGAATCCCCAATATTTCCGGAGCCACTATTCTGGGAGACGGCAAAGTGGTTCCGATCCTGAATGTAAATGAAATCATCGCTTCATCCGCCGGCAAATCCATCCCCGCCATAATGTCGCAGACCATCGAAACATTGAAACACAAAGTGAAAAAATCCGTTTTGATCGTTGAAGATTCCTTTACCTCGCGCACGCTTTTAAAAAATATTCTTGAAGCATCCGGATATCATATCATCACCGCCATTGACGGGGAGGACGGATACAGTCAGCTTTTGACGCAACCTTTTGACGCGGTGGTATCGGATGTGGAAATGCCGAAAATGAACGGGTTCGAATTAACCCGGAAAATCCGCGAGCATGAGACTCTGGCCGCCATGCCCGTCGTTCTGGTCACCAGCCTGGATTCCCGTGAGGACAAAGAAAAAGGCATGGATGCGGGCGCGAACGCCTATATTGTAAAAAGCAGCTTTGACCAGAGCAATCTTCTTGAGGTATTGGAGAGATTGATATAAATTGCCGGCGATATCTTAGGCGCTGTCCGGGATGAATTCGTTTGAAAGGAATACCTGCTGATAAATGAAAAAAGATTTTGAAGTGATGCTTGTTGAAGATAGCCGGACCCAGGCGTTGAAATTCAAATTGATGCTGGAAAGCCACGGGTATCAGGTTTCTCACGCCAAAAACGGCCTTGAGGCCATGAATATGCTCTTCAACAGCCAGACATCCATCGTCATATCCGACTGGATCATGCCTGAAATGGATGGTTCGGAGTTATGCCGGGCCATCCGCAAACATGATTTTGGCAATTATGTATATATTATTCTCCTGACCGCGAAAGATTCCAAAAGCGACATTATCGAAGGGCTGGAGGCAGGTGCGGATGATTATCTGACAAAACCGGTGGATGACGCCGAACTGATCGCCAGGCTGACCACCGCCGAACGTGTGATCCGCCTGGAATCATCCTTAAGAAAAAGAAATAAGGAAATCGCGTTGCTGTCCATCACCGACCCCCTGACCCAGATTTTCAACCGGGGATATTTGAATGATAACCTCCCCAAAGCGTTTAAACGTGCGATCCGGTATCATCATGACTTGTCCATCATCATCTGCGATATCGATTATTTTAAAAAAGTCAATGATACCCATGGGCATCAGGCAGGGGATTTGGTGCTCAAATCCTTTGTGAAAAAAATCAATGAATCATTGCGAAAGGATTTGGACTGGATGGCCCGGTTTGGCGGAGAGGAGTTTCTCATCGTTCTGCCTGAGACAGATACGAACGGCGCCATCGTGGCGGCTGAACGGCTGCGGTCTCAAATCTCGGCTATGGTGATCCCTTTTGAAGGCAACGACCTGCGCGTCACCGCCAGTTTTGGAATCGCCACCGTCACCCATGGCACCCATAATCCGCAACTGACCTCCGACGACCTGATCAGGGCCGCGGATCAATGCCTGTACCGGGCCAAAGACCAGGGCCGCAACCAGAGCATCGGGGTTTGCATATGACAATCCACGTCCTCATTGTCGATGATTCCTTAACGACAAGGGAATACCTGCGGCATATCATCACTTCAGACCCGGACCTCGCCATCATCGGCGAGGCGAAGAACGGGAAAGAAGCCCTGGAAATGGCGGAAAGCGAAAAGCCGGATGTAATCATCATGGATATTCAAATGCCCGGCATGAACGGCTATGAGGCGACGCGCGCCATCATGGAAAGATGCCCCGCCCCTATTGTGATTCACAGCACCCTGGTGGCTCCCGGGCAAACCGAAAATATTTTTAAAGCCATGAAAGCCGGGGCTGTGGCTGTAGTGCAAAAACCGACCGGCATTGGGCATCCGGAAGCTCCTGTTTTGATTGAAAAACTTTTAAGAGCCGTTCGGCTTATGTCCGAAGTGAAAGTCGTCCGGCTTTTAAAACAAAAAAACAAAGCCCATCATTCACTAACCGTTCCCGGAAAAGATTCGCTTTCGGAACCGGCCGCTGGTCAATCCCGGCCTTTGACCAGCGTCATCGCCATCGGGGCTTCCACCGGAGGGCCGCCCGTTCTTCAGGCGATTCTGGACAATCTGGAAAACCGTTTCAGCATCCCCGTTATCATTGCACAGCACATCGCCAGCGGATTCCTGGAGGGCATGGTGGACTGGCTTTCGAAAACCGCGCATCTGGTACTTAAAATTGCCAGGACCGGAGAACCGGTCGCTGACGGGAACGTCTATTTTACGCCTGAAGATTATTACACCACCGTCACAAGCGCCCGTACTTTTCTTTTAACTCCAATAAATGACAAAGAAAGTCGCAAACGCCCGATTTCAAAATTATTTTCGTCTATTGCCGATGTATATAAAAATACCGCCGTCGGCGTACTCTTGACCGGAATGGGGAACGACGGGGTTTCAGGATTGAAAAAAATGAAAGATCAGGGTGCCGTCACCATTGTTCAGGACAAGGAAAGCGCCATTGTTTTCGGAATGCCTGGGGAAGCCATCCGAATCAATGCGGCGACCTATGTGCTGCGTCCTGAGGATATCACCTCCTACTTGAATAAGATTTCACGCGACACTCATGGGAAACCTGCTCATAAATGACCGATCCGCGCACATATCATATCCTGACGGTTGAAGACAGCCCGACCCAAGCGTTACGCCTGGAAAAGATACTGGAAGGCTGCGGGTTTGCGGTGACTGTAAAAAACAACGGACAATCCGCCGTCGGCTATTTGAACACCCGCACGCCAGATCTGGTGATCAGCGATATCGTAATGCCTGAAATAAACGGTTATGACCTGTGCCGGCACATCAAATCCAATGCCCGCCTGAAGGCCATACCCGTTATTCTTCTGACCAGCCTTTCCGACGCGGACGATGTGTTTAACGCGCTTGCCAGCGGCGCGGACAGTTTTATCACAAAACCCTACAATGAAAATGTGCTGATTTCGAGGATTCAGACCATTTTTCAAAACCAGGAGCTTCGGAAAAACCGTTCGGACAAAACCGGCATTGACATATTTTTCAACGGGAAGATGCATCGAATTCCGGATAACCCTTATCAAATCATTGATCTGCTGTTTTCCACCTATGAGAATGCCGTTCAAAGAAATCTGGAGCTGGAGCAGGCGAACCGTGAAATTCTAAATACCCAGAAACAGTTGTCCAACGCCAAGGCCCAGGCTGAAGCCGCCAGTCAGGCCAAAAGCGAATTTCTCGCCAATATGAGCCATGAAATCCGCACCCCCATGAACGGCATCATCGGCATGACCGATCTTCTGCTCGATACGGCTCTTTCAGATGATCAGCGCGAATTCGCCGACACCATCAAAAGCAGCGCCAATGCACTGCTGTCCATTATTAACGATGTGCTTGATTTTTCAAAAATTGAAGCCGGAAAATTCAATATTGAGACCATCGGATTTGACCTGCGCGTAACTGTGGAGGAAGTCCTTGAGCTGCTTTCCGTCAAGGCACAGGAGAAAGGACTGAGCATCACCTGCCACATTCATGAGGAAATCCCCGACCATTTGCGCGGAGATCCAGGCCGTCTGCGCCAGGTATTGCTTAATCTGGCGGGCAATGCCATTAAATTCACGGATCATGGAGAAGTCTCCATTCGCGCGGATCTCAAAAAAACCGATCGAACCCATGCGTTGGTGGAGTTCAGCGTGACTGATACCGGACCCGGCATACCCGCCGCAAAACTCGACCGGCTCTTTAAATCCTTCTCCCAGGTTGAAGACTCGTCCAACTGGCGTTACGGCGGAACCGGACTTGGGCTTGCCATCAGTAAAAGCATGGTGGAACTCATGGGCGGTTCCATTGGTGTGATCACCGCGGAAGAAAGAGGCTCCACCTTCTGGTTTACCGCAATTTTTGAAAAAGAATTGTCCCGGACACCGGCCCCTCCTCTTTCCGAGCCCGTGAGCACGATTGTGGCGCCACATTCCATGACGGAAACGCAGAACCGGAATATTTGTATCCTGCTGGTGGAAGACAACCGGGTTAATCAGGTGGTGGCGCAAAAAATTTTAACCAAAAACGGCTATTTCGTGGATATCGCCGAAAACGGCAGGCAGGCTGTAAACGCGCTGGAAAAGAAGGCTTATGATCTTGTGCTGATGGATATTTTAATGCCCCGCATGGGCGGTTATGAAGCTGCCCGATTCATCCGGTCAAAGCAATCCGGCGTGTTGGACCATCAGGTGCCGATTATCGCCCTGACAGCCAGCGCTCTGGCGGAAGACAAGGAAAAATGTTTCGCCGCCGGCATGAATGACTATATCTCCAAACCGGTGAAACCCCTTGAACTGATCGAAAAGGTCAGGAACTGGACCCTCAACAAGCATTAATCACAAGGAAATGATATTTTGAACGAAACAGTTACACCCATTGACGATGAATCGGAGATCCGGACTTACCGCGAAAATTATATCAATTCGCTTCGCTCGGAAATGGTGGCGACCGTGGAAAAATGCCTTACCCCCGTGGCTCAGGCATACGGATACAGCGATGTGCCCCTGGAATCCACTATCAAATGGCGGCCGATGGTGCTGATCATCGGAAATTATTCTTCAGGCAAATCCACCCTGATCAATGAATTTCTCGGTGCGGACATTCAGGCTATCGGCCAGGCGCCGACGGATGATTCATTCACCATCATCACCCATGACGACACAGCCCCGGTTGGCGCGGAGATTCAGGTCACCCAGGAACGGGACGGCAAATTCCTGCTCAATGACCCGGAATATCCCTTTGAAATACTGAAAAAACACGGCCAGCGATTTGCCTCTCATTTCCGGCTGAAAAAAGTCAATTCGCCGTTTTTAAAAAACCTCGCGCTCATTGACACCCCCGGTATGCTGGATAGCATCACCGAGCGTGACCGGGGATACGACTATCAGGAGGTCATCGGCGATCTGGCCCAGCTCGCCGATCTGGTTCTGGTGCTCTTTGACCCCCACAAGGCGGGTACAGTCCGGGAATCTCACACCAGCTTGAGGGAAACCGTTTCCATCCGGACCTATGAGGATCGGGTGCTGTTTGTCTTAAATCGCATTGATGAGTGCGCCTCATTGAGCGACCTGCTTCAGGTCTACGGAACGCTTTGCTGGAATTTATCACAAATTACCGGCAGAAAAGACATTCCGGCCATCCACCTGACCTATTCCCCGCGGGCGGCCAAAAATCCGCAAACCCGGCCCACGGAAGATCAGAGCTTTTTGTTTTACCTGGAAAATCAGCGCAAAAATCTCAAAAATGCCGTGCTCGAAGCCCCCCGCTACCGCCTGGACAACCTCGCCACTTTTATTGAAACCAATGCCGAACGGCTGGACCATTTCCTGGAAGCCATCGTCAGTTACCGGAAACAGCTTAAGGAATTCCGGGCCAAATGGGGCGTCATCGGCCTTGTCATCAGTCTTCTGACCGGCGCGGGGGCGATAATGGCGAGTTTCTTGACCGGTTTTTCCGGAGGCGTTACCGATCCTGTTGCCCTTGGCATCGGCGCGGTGGTGACCGGTCTTTTCATGGGTTTCTGGGTGCTCATGCCCCTGCGTTACCTGAAATCCCTGTTCCACCGCAAAACCATGAAAAACACCGACAAGCTGACACCGCTGGAAACCCAAACCCGGCGGGACAGTTGGCAAGCCGTTCGGGAACTGGTCTATAAATACCTTAAAAAAACCAGCGGCGATTTTCCCTTGAACAAGGTCATGAAAGAGTATGGGGATGTCCACCGGGTTTTCACGGAAGGCGCCCGGGATATCCGCAAGGGATTGAATGAATTGTCCAACCTCAAATATGGAGACATTCAGCGCTCTAAGGAACCCTCAGCAAAGGATCGAAGCAACTTTTCATAAACGCCACGGATGATATGCCGGACACCGCCACCATCACAGCCATCACCGTTCAGCAAAAAAATAAAGACCGGTTGAATGTGTTTATCAACCACCAGTACGCATTCTCCATCCACCGGCAACATCTGCTTGCATTCAAATCAGGCGACATCATCACTCCTGCCGATATCGATCGGCTTAAAAAGGCTGACGAAGCCGATGCCGCCTACTTCCGGGCTTTGTATTTTCTTAAATTCCGGCCCAGAAGCCGATATGAAATCCAAAGATATTTACAGGACAAAAAATTTTTGCCCGAGACTGTGACCGACAGCATCCGCAAACTTGAAGCTGCCGGATACCTTAATGATTTTGATTTTGCGCGTCTCTGGGTGGAAAACCGGTTGCGGTGCAAGCCCAAAGGCAGGGCCGCATTGCGGGCGGAATTAAGAGAAAAAGGGATTCCAGAAGGAATTATTCATTCCGCTCTGGCTGATCTGGATGAGAAACAGGCCGCTTGGGATGCCATCTTTCCGAAACTCCGCCACTGGGATAAACTCGAAAAAGAAGAATTTAAAAAAAAGGTGTATGGCTATTTAGCACGCAGAGGATTTCATTATGAATTGTGCAGCGCGATTTTTGAGCGGGCCTGGGAATACTCCAGACCGGCGGTTGGCTGAACATTCTCCTGGCAGTTGTATCCATTGGACAAATTACCCGATAAATTCAAGGGCCAGCGCCATATAATCATTGGCGCCATAACTGGTTGTCCGGTAAAAAACCACCGGTTTTCCCACATCAGAACTGGTTGTAATGGCGGTATTGGCACGGATGGCGGATTTATACACCAGATGCCGGTAACGCTCATCGGTCTGAAGCCTTTCTAAGATGTCCCGGCTGATTTTGGTGCGCTGATCAAAAAATGTCGGAACAATGCCGGATATCCGGATCCCCGGATTAATTTCTTCCTTGATGTCGCTGATGGTGTCAAATAGGTCTTCCAAAGCCTTAAACGCATAGGGGTGGGTCTGGCAGGGAACCAGAACCTCCGTTGCGGCGGCAAACACATTGATGGTCAGAAGGGAAAGGCTGGGCGGGGTATCCATGATCACCACGTCATAATCATTCGCGACATGATGGATGGCCTCTTTCAAGCGGTTTTCCCGTCCTTCTTCATCCACCAGTTCAATCTCAGCGCCTGAAAGGTCCATGTGAGATGGAATCAGGTCCAGCTTTTCCCAGGCGGTCCGGCAAATCGCCGCTTTTGTCTTAGTCGCGCCGCCATTAATGATTAAATCATAAACACTCAGGGCATCGTCTGCGGAATCCACTCCCAAACCGGTCGTCGCATTATGCTGGGGATCCATATCCACAATCAGCACTTTTTTCCCTGAAAGGGCCAAAGCCGCTCCGAGGTTGACCACGGTGGCGGTTTTTCCCACGCCGCCCTTTTCATTGGCAATGGCCACAATCCGCGTATTTTTTTTCGCCATTTTACCTCCATCCTTGTTGATAGTGATCGCCTGGCCTGATGGGTTCAGGCGCTGTTGCCGGCCAGTTCCATGGAAAATCCCGATTGGGCGGCATTTTCGAGCATGTCGCCCAATCGCCCAACCTGGCTGGAAATCTCACCCGCATCCCTTGCCGCCTCTTGAAAAGCCAGAAACAACTGTTCTTTATCCACCTGTTTTCCGGACGCCGCGGCGGTCAACTGGGAAAGATCTTCTGAATAATCATGAAACCGCTCCATCAGCAGATCGAAAATATGATCTGACATGATATCCACCAGCCGGAAAACATACTGGAATTTGATATTTTCCCGGTAATTTTTAAAGTGAAACAGCAGACTTTCAACGGTTTCTTTCTTCATCCGGGCGACCGAATCCCGCAAAGCGGACACGGCATTTTCCGTCTGGCCGCCGACAGGCTGGCGAAACAATCGTTTAACGGCCTTAATAAAATTATAATACCCCAGCCGCATGACGGCTTCGGTTTTGATGGCGGTGCTGTAATTCATGGTCGCCGCAGCCGGCGGAAGGTCTATTTTGTTTTCTCTCTTGAGGATGGTGATATCCGGCTGGACCAGAGGTTTCTGAGACGCGGATGGATCGCACGCCCCGGATTGCTCCAAAATGGTATTGTAATGCGCCAGCGCATCAGAGACCATGCCTGCATAGGGGCCTGTAATGGAATCAAAATATTCTTTTATTTTCTCTTCTTCATCTCGGACAAAATGAAAGATCCGGGGGTTGACATTTTCCGCCATAAACGTGTCAATATGATGTCTAAATTCCTGAAAAACCAAGTAAAGAGTGCTTGAAAACCCTTCTTCCGGCAGCCGGTCCTGATACTGCGATATGACAATCGTATCACTTTTAACAAAATCAATCAAACCCGGAACCACCTCGCCATACCGGGAATCGAAAAAGTGATCCACATCCGCCCGGAGTTCCCGTTTGATCTGTTGGACGGCGCCATCCAGGGTGCTTTTGACCATGGATTTCACCCGGTCAATTTTTTTCTGCTGGGATTTGATTTTTTTCACCAGCCGGGCGGCCCCATCCGCGTCCCTGGTCAATACTTCCTGATTGACACGAAGCCAGTGCGAAAGGCCCAGTATGATCATTTTAAGACGCTCCGAATGATTCGACAAAAGCAGCGAATACCGGCTGCTGGTGACGATTCTCTGAAAATCATTGATAAATTTTTTTTCCTGGGCGGATAAAAAACCGGTTATGTTTTTCTCGGCTTCCCATTGCAGCAGCCGCTGCTGATCTTTGTGGGGAAGCGCGTCCCGGCAGGTTGTAAAAAGGCTCAAGAGCGCGGAATAGGCATATACCTGGGGGCCGGGTTTAATGATGGCGAGATCATCCGTGATTTTTCCAACAAGATTCTGGAGTTCATCAAGAGATTCATGTTCCGAAAGATCGCAGTTGATGACAAACACCACGGAATCCAGGATTCCCATTTTTTTGATCATGGATAAAAAATTAATGTCCGCCTGACGGATGCCGGTCCGGCTGCTGATGACATAGATCAACAGATTGGCGAGCAACAGGTAATCCTGAATCATGGCCATATGCAGCGGGTTGGGCGAGTCGCTTCCCTGACAATCCGCGATTTCGATATTTTTTCCAATATCGCCGGAATTAATTTCAAGGGAGATGTCTTTTAGATAAAACGCCAGGGTGTCATTGCCTGAGAATTCCCGGTGGGCGGGAAAATCCGCGCCTGTAAAATCCTGGGTCAAATGGTCAGACGGCAAAAAAGCCTTCACCCGGTCGTATCCATTTAAATAGGACGATAAATACAAACTGTTCAGATTGCGTGTATCGTTGCTCAGTAAATGCTTTGACTCGAGCGACGCCAGGGCCTGGGCCAGTTCACGGCGGTCGGATTCCCGGCGGATATCAAACGGATCCTTGCAGGAACGCCATTCCAGGGTTGGAAACAGCACCAGGGCGCTTTCGATATCCGCATTCACCTCATCCCAGGATTTAAAAAAAAGCCGGGCCGCCAG
>DAIEHU010000219.1 GCA_027353395.1 Desulfobacteraceae bacterium | reverse complement strand
ATCAGCGCGTCCTTATTTTATTTACACAATCCCGATGCCGGGAAACCGGTTAACCACTGTCGACTAAAGACCGGCGCCGACCCTCTCTGCTTTTTCAATCAGCCCGGCATCGTTTTTTGCGGCCTTCCGGTTAATTTCAGCGCCGTAATGATGAATAAACTCAATGCTTGCCGCGCCCAGGGAAAGAGGGATCACGTTCAGCCATTCATTCAAATGGTCATAAAACTGGGGCAGCATTGACGCGGGTTCGACGTCCCCCCTGGAGACGGCCAGAACGAATTTTTTACCTGAAGGAAAATGGAACCGGAAAATTTCTTCCCCGGTTTCGGGGTCCGCGCCGCTTTCCAGAAAACTGTAAAGGCGGTCCACCAGCATTTTAAACTGGGCGTTGACATGAAACCAGTATACGGGGGTTCCCAGAACAATGGCGTCATATCCGGTTAAATCCCGCAGGAGCGGCGACAGATCATCCTTTTGCACGCAATGGCCCAACTGCTTTTTGCGTCCTTCGCACCCCAGGCATCCGTGGATGGTCAGCTCCCGCAGATTAACCAGACGGGTTTCCGCCCCTTTTTGGGCCGCGCCGCGTAACACCGCCTCCACCAGGGTCTGGGTATTGGCGTTTTTTCTTGGACTGGAATTAATGCCGATGACTTTCATGGGTTCTCCTTTGTTAATTTTTAAGTATCCTGTTAACCCCCGTGCCGGATGGGCGCAACGAAGGATAAAAAGAAAGACTTCATTCATTTTTCTCCGCGCCTCAGCGTCTCTGCGCGAGATACGGTTTTTCTCCCGCAGAGGCGCAGGGCCGCAGAGAATTTTTTATTTTTTTATATTTTCATATAAACTGATACAGGAAATGATGCCGTATCAACGGACCATCCGGTAAACCCCGTTTTTTCCTTCCACCCGCCCGTCATGCATCAGAATTTCAAGATTTTTTACAATCATATTTTTCTCGAAAATCACCTGAATCCGCTTGTCGTTGAGCTTGTTGCCGTAAAATGGGGAAACGCGGACCATCTGTTCCAGGGTGGACGAAGGGTCGCAGAGATTCAGAATCAGGCGGCGCTGCTGCTTGAACATATCCAGAAATGCGGTAAATTCTTCAGTCGCGTCCCCCTCGATGGGCGGCTTGTGGGATGAGCACACGCGCAGATACGGCAGGTCCATGATGTTCCGGATGCTTGCCTTAAATGGCGTGATATCGCATTCGGGATTGCCGTACCACGGGCCAAAGGAGGTGAAGTCGATATCCGTGGTGAGCAGGGTCTTGCTGCAATGGTCAAAAAAGCAGTAATGGTCCGGGAGATGGCCGGGGGCACGGATGGCCTCCAGCCGGACGGAGCCGAAATCCAGAATGTCCCCGTCCCCGAACCGGCCATCCGGATCCCGCAGCGGCTCAAGGCCCAGGCTGTTTTTGGCGAAATCCGCCCATACCACGCCGTCTTCCCTGGTTCCCGTAAAACGCGTTCCCAGTTCGACAAGGTCTTTTACCGAATCCGGCGTTTCCGCCGGCAGCAGCAGGGGCCGGTCTTGCAATACCTTGCACCCGGAAATGTGATCTGGGTGGGGATGGCTGATGATGACCTTGTCGATCCGCAGGCTTGCGTCCAGCTCCCGCAGCCGCACCACCCCGACGCCGGTGTCGATGAGCACGGTCTCATTGCCTGTGATGAGAAAGGCGTTGCAATAGGGGAAACGGGCCTTGTTTTTGCCTTCGATCAGATACAGGTCAGGGGCCAGTTCCACCACATCCGGGCGATTGAGAAATCCGTTTCCCAGCCGGTGCTTATCCATGCGTTTTTTTCAGGAGCCAGGCCATATTCTGGCCCAGAATTTTCATGGTTTGGAGGGCTTCTTCATCCTTTTTCACGTCTCCCTTGTCCAGGCCGAATCCCATGTTCCAGTAATTGGCTCCCGGAATGATCATCTGGGAGATCAGGAAAAAATGGTTCATGGAATCAAAGGCATGGATGGCCCCGCCCCGGCGCGCCACCACTACCGCAGCGCCAATTTTGCGCGCCAGCATGTCGCCGTTGGCCCGCGACACCAGCCCGGCCCGGTCGATCAATGCCTTCATTTCCGTTGATATATCGGCGAAATAGGTGGGCGATCCCAGCAAAATCCCGTCTGCTTCAAGCATTTTTTCGATGCATTCATTGGCCGAGTCGTTATCCACGGCGCATCGCCGGTTCTTGTTTTTTAAACACTTGTAGCACGCCACGCATCCGTGGATTTTTTTCCCGGACAACGGGTACAGCCCGGTTTCAATCCCTTCGGTTTTGAGTTCTTCCATCACGGCATTGAGCAGTATGGCCGTATTGCCGTCTTTCCGGGCGCTGCCGTTAAAAGCGATTACTTTCATGGGTTGTATCCTCTGCTTTTGATTTTTATGAATTGCCGCATTTAATCTTTGGCGGACTCGTAAAAAGCCGTAAATGGTTTTTATCGGGCCGTTTTGGCCGTATAAATCCTTCCCTTGAATTTATAAAGTGTTGTTCGCAATGGCAAGCCATTTTTGGGTGAAAAAATGCGGGCGCGGGTTTTTGGTAAAATCAGGGTCTAAAGAGCGCATTAATTCCATTTTGCATTCAAGATGACATCAAGGCGGCAAGAAGGAGGTGACGCAGGCTTACTGTATGTAAGTCGAGGAGCCGACGACGCAGCCAACGCAGATGCCGCTTGAATGCGAATTGGAATAAGAAGGGAAACAATCGTGCTCCATTTTACACAATTGTCATATCAATCCCCCAAATATGACAATTTTGTTATTGATGGTTTTTTTTCAGGGTTTTAAAAATAAATTATTTGCTTTGATTCAAATAAGATATATCCATTCTGCGGAAATGGCAAATATTTTGCAAGGATTATAAAACGGTACATCCGTGACAACCGTTAAGCCGGTTGAACCCGATCGGTTTTCCTTTAACCCGTTCATGCATCAGAATGATCAGGAGGCGCTTGTGAAATATACAACAAGCAGAATTATTTCAGTATTTTTTCTTGTATCGGGCGTACTTGCAAGCGTTCCCGGCATTGCCTTTGCCGCGGACCCGGCCGCTAATCCGGTAATCGACACCGGCACCACGGCATGGATGCTGACTTCCACTGCGCTGGTGCTGCTCATGGTGCCGGGGCTCGCCATGTTTTACGGCGGCCTGGTCAGAACCAAAAATGTGCTGGGAACCATGATGCACAGTTTTGCCGCCATGGCCATCATCGGCGTGTTGTGGGCCGTTTGCGGCTATGCGCTGGCCTTTGGAAAAAACATTCTGGGGGGCGTGGTGGGATGGTCGAATGACTATTTCTTTTTAAACGGCATTGATGATGCGATCAAAAATGGTGTGCCGGAATATGTGATCGCCATGTTCCAGGGGAAATTCGCCATCATCACGCCCGCCCTCATCAGCGGCGCCATAGCGGAACGGGTTTACTTCCGGGGCTATTGCCTGTTCATTTCCCTCTGGTTTTTGTTGATCTACTGCCCGTTATGCCACTGGGTATGGGCCTCCGACGGGTGGCTTTATAATGCTGGGGCATCAGGCGTCATTGATCTGGCCGGGGGGCTGGTGATTCATGTGTCCGCCGGCGTCAGCGCGTTAGTGGCGGCCATTTATCTGGGGCCCCGGCAAGGGTATCCCAAAACCGCCATTCAACCGAACAATCTGGTGATGACGCTTATGGGCGCGGGTCTGCTCTGGGTGGGCTGGTTCGGTTTTAACGCCGGTTCCACCGTGCACAGCGGGCTGGACACGGCCCGCGCCCTGACCATGACGCAGATATCCGCCGCAAGCGGGGCGCTGACCTGGCTGATCATCGAAGCGATTATTTTTCGAAAAGCAACGGCATTGGGTTTTGTATCCGGCATTCTGGCGGGCCTGGTCGTGATCACTCCGGCGGCCGGGGTGGTCCAGCCCTATGGCGCGATGATTCTCGGGGCCATATCCGCGATGGCCTGTTATTATATGCTGAGCGTGAAGCCAAGGCTGGGATATGACGACGCCCTTGACTGTTTCGGGATTCATGGCGTCGGCTCCGGGGTGGGCGTCCTTCTTCTCACTTTTTTCATCCGTGACAGCTGGATGAAGGCGGCGGGAGCAGCGGCAGGGCCAAAAGGCTGGACCGTCATGGACCAGTTTATGGTGCAACTGACGGGGATCTGCGCCACCGCCATTTTTGCGGGCGCGCTCACCCTGGTGATCTGCGTTATTGTTGAAAAAACGGTGAAATTCCGGTTGGATCCGGAAAAGGAAACCATCGGGCTGGATTACTCGCTTCATGGGGAACATGGATACGGGCTTACGCAATCATAGCGGCAATGGAATGCCCGCCACGGATAACGCGGCGTTTGACAGGGGGCGAATAATCCGTTAAGAAGCGGATCATGAATGCAATCACACCCAAAAATTCAATAACAGGCGGAAGCATCATGACGACAACCCATGAAAAACCGGCAGGGGAATGGAAATCGCCGGACACCATCCGGACGGATATCCTGGAGCCCATGCAATATGCGTATCAGTCCATCCGGGACATTCATATCGCCATCCGGCAGCCGGAATACACCTCCGTATGCCCCATGACAGGGCTGCCGGATGTGGGATGCATCACCATCGATTATGTCCCGGATAAAACCATTATCGAGTTGAAATCACTCAAATATTACCTGCTTCAATACCGGAATGTGGGGATTTTTTATGAAAATATCGTGAACCATATTTTAGACGATCTGGTCAGGGCGTTGCGGCCCAAATACATGACCGTCACCGGTGAGTTTACGGCCCGGGGCGGCATCACGTCGACGGTGGTGGCGGAATACGGGGCAGGGGATTAGAAACTGACGGCTTTGTAAAAAGTCCGTATGCTACGCAGGCCGGGATTCTTTCCCGGACTCAATAATTCATAATAGACTGTTATAACAGTGCTTTTCCTTTTAGTAAGCACAGCAGTTTTTCCGCTTTTTCATCCGGCGAGCCCGTAAGGATCAAGCCGGCCCGTT
>DAIEHU010000218.1 GCA_027353395.1 Desulfobacteraceae bacterium | reverse complement strand
ATCAAATCCCGGTCATCCCGTGCCGTCATCCGATGCATGATCTTCAGGCCGGTGTTTTTCATCACATCCGGGGCCAGCTTGGACGGAATCTGCTCGGATACCAGTATGCCTTCACCAAAAGCGCGGATTTCCGCCAGAAGATTGCAAAAGGTTTCAACGCCCTTGCCCTTGATATTGCTCTGCTCTTCCGAGGATTTTTCCGTGGGGACGTTCTTCAGCAGCCGGTGCGCCTCTTCAATCACCGTCAGATGCCGCAAATGCTCTCCGGCGCCTTCGCTGTCCGCGCCTTGCGACTCATAATGTTCGTAAAGCGTTGTCAGGATGAGTCCCATCAGAAATGTTTTTTCTTCATCATTTCCCATATACTTCAGTTCCAGAATCACCGGTTTTTTCATGATCTCTGAAAAGGATATGGAGTGATGCATATTCAGCATCATGCCTTTACCGCCCAGGCACAGGTTGCGGATACGCGTCTTTAAAGCCGCCCGGATATCCATGGTGGTCTTGTCCTGATATCCCAGGTGATCCACAACCGGATCGATTTTTTCGTACAGATCCGTCAGGGTTGGAAACGCCTCATCGGTTCTGCCCCTGGAATTGGCGGAGGAAACCAGATTCCACCCCTTGTCTTCATAAATCTTGTACAGGCACTCATCCAGTACATAGGGCATGGGTGCATACATGACAAAGCTGGCGTTAAACACCGCCTTTAGATAATCCAGGTGCGTTTGAAGCGAAACACCGTCCGGAAACCAGAACGGATTCAGCCGGAAAGGCGCAGACACTCCGGGGCGCTCTTCTCCCAGGGTAAACACCAGAAGGTTGTCCATTCCCTTTAACAGGCGCCGGTATTCGGATTTGGCCGGTTCAATAACCAGAAACGGCATCCGCTGATCCCGGTCGAGTGTTTTCAGGATATGAAAAATGGTATTGGTTTTGCCGCTTCCGGTAACGCCGGCCACCAGGGAATGGCGGGTCAGCATATCCACCGGAATATTGCAGGAAACCCGGCCCGGCTGGCCATGAACGGTGACGGACCCCAGAGAGATGGAGGTTGCAGACCGGACTTGAAAATGGACATCGAACTGCGGCTGCTCCACAACCTTGAATCCCTGGAATTCTATCCCGGGAAGTCCCATCAAACGAAGCGCTTCCTTGGAATTGTATCCATTGATGAAAGAGGAAGCATTGCCGGTTGCTGCGCAGGCATGAAACCGAACCGGCTCGGGCTCGGAGCGGTCCCCGGAAAAAATGGCGGTCAGCAGTGCTCCAGCCCGGGTCAGCGTCGCTCTTTCCTTTGAAAAAAGATACACCCCGGTCTGCCACAGCCCCTGGTGGGTTCCTGATTTCAGCCGGCCGATGGTCTTTTCCAGGACCTGAATATAGTATTCGGCCATGCGATCGGCTTTTTGAATCTCCCGAAGCCCGTAAGTCACCTTTGTATCCTTGATTTCGCGGGCGCATTGTTCCAGCCAGTCCCGGGAATGACTCCTGGGGATGGGCAACGCCTGAACCAGATACATCCATTCCTCCCCCAGAAGCCCCAGGATCAGATGCCCCAACAACAGGGATTTTTCCGGGTCTTCTGAAAACGCCTTGGGCCTGCCCCGGCCGGGGTCATCGGGAATGCCGGTCAAACATCCGCAGTTTGGAAAGTTTTTCGGATGGACACCGCCCGCATCCGGCATTCTTTCAAACAGATCCGCCCCGGGATTGGCGGACAGGAGCGCCGCCAAATCGTCCGCCTGAGCTTTTCGGGTTCCCATAAGCACTGTGACGCATCCGTTGCTGCAGCAGATTCCGTAATACAGCGGCATGTCCTGATGATAGACCGCCGGCAGAAACCCGGAAGGCATGCCGATGGGATTGACACGATTCTTCTGTTCATCGAACACGGCCTGTTGGCCGTTGATCCGGAAAAAACTGTTTTCATCCAGAATGCTTTTCAGGTGAAGCGGAAAGGCAAAGCAGCTCTGGTCCAGCCAGGCTTTTTCGATCAGGCCCACTCTTTCGAATAGCGCTGATCGGGGGGAAAGTTCCGGAAAAATGCTATCCGCCATGATTATCCACCTTACTTTGTTAACTGTTTCAGTACCTGAACCGAAGGCGACCCGTTGATTTGACTCCAGTGCGAATAAATACCATATCCGACAAAACAATATATCGATAGGGTCATGCAAAGTATAATTCGCCATTTCAGACGGTTGCGGATCACAATATCGTTACGGACCGTAAGGTCCCGGCCTTGTGAAACGATAAAGGTGCCTCTGCGGTTTGTTCCGATAAATTCCACCTGGTGCCCCAGTACCAGATTCCCCTCGGCCAAAGGCCCCTGAACCATGAATGCATACTGGCGGCTTTGTTCATCTTCAACCATGCCGCGGTATATGGGAACCGTGAGGGCGCCACTGACTCTTCTGAGGGCAATAATTTCCAGCAGCTCAAATATGGCTGTGCTCCATGCAATGGGGTTAAAAATTCGCGCGACCCCGCCGAATCCGATCACGGCAAACACCAGACTCAAGGCCCCTGTTGTCAAAAACAGCAACAAATAGGGTATGAACAAAATCAGGAAAATCATACACTGGGACGTTAGCCGGTAACCATCAAACATCGGCGTTTCATCATGGCGTTCCAGATGGGAAATTCTGCCGTTAAGCCCGCTGCCTGTTTGACAGGTTTTCGCTTCCGGCTGCAAGTCCCTGTCATTCCAGATGGGCGGCCGAGGCTCGGGCCGGGCAGGTTTGCTCTGCCATGGATCAGCGGAATCAGACATGGCGGAACCCGATTCCCGAGATACGCCTGGGCCGGACATGCCCGGAGGGCTTTGCCGGGGATCATCACGGGGAGTATCTTCCCGGGAGTCCATGCGGCTATTTTGAGCATTACTTTGACCGGCTCCGCATGGAAGCGGGTTATGGCAGATAAAGCATCGGCTATCATTTTCTTTGTTTAATGCAAACCCGCATGACGGGCACGAAACAGACATTCTGTCCTCCTGAAAGATTGGCTTGAATGTTGCTGTTCAGCAAACAATTATCAGATATCCTTCGGGCTGGGATAAAGCGAATATTGATATTCTGTGGGCTTTCGGCCTGTTGATTTTTCATAGGCTTCGATATGCCGGGTTCTTTGCTTTTCATATTTCTTTTTAAGTTGTTCCGGTGTTTCATCTTTACCGATAGGCTTTCGATCGATAATGATGTCATTGCGCTTGTCCTCAAAATCCAGACGGACCGGCCGGCCATCCGGATGCTTGTGAACGGATTCGGTCTGAAAGTCGCGGCCTTTGACGCGGCCCGCTTTTTGTTCCGCCTGGGTCTTTTCACTTTCCCACCTTTTGTGTTCTTCGGTTCCCGCGGCATGGGAAAAATCGCGTCTGGCTTTCGGGTTACTCTTAAACTCGCGCATCCCCTCTTTTGTCCTGCGATCGGCTTCCCGCCAGTGCGGGTCCGTCCGGTTGAGCTCTGCCGTCATTTCTTTGTGGAATTGCCTGGTCTCGGATTTGGAAAGATTCTTTTTCAGGCCAAGCTCATTCAGATATCCCGTTTTTTTTGCGCTTTCCGGCCGCTCGCCATTTCTGGCATTTACGGCTTCAGAAGAACCGGCTTTTTCCGGAGAGGCCTTCTTTTCAGCCCTGTTTTCAGCATGGCTTTTCAATTCCCTGGTATTTTCAGTTTTATGATCTGAAGCATCCCGCATAAATTTCCTCCCGAATAAATCGTTTAATGATAGGGTATGGCATCGCAGAGTTCCTCAACGGCATCCACGCCCCTGGCCATGGCCAGAAAATGTTCCGCTGAAACAATCGGGCCGGTATCGGAAAAAAGGCGATTGTACCAACCTGGAAATCCCAGAGATTTCATTTTGTCGCACCAGTCTCGCAGCCTATCGAATGTGACGGCGGAAGCATTGCCGGTTACCGCATCCCGATAAAGCAGATAAATAAGTGAAAGCATCTCGAATACCGAATCCGGGTTTTTTCGGGCGTACCTTTCGGCAACCACAGTTAGTTTATTTGCGTAAGCGATTCGTTTCCAGTGGCTGTTCTGGCGGTTTCTGGAGCAAGAAAGCAAGGTAAACATCCAGGCATGGCTCCAGAATCCGGAGCATGGCGGCAAATCCGGCGGGTCAAAAGGCCTGTTTTCAAGCCTTGCGATTTCGGCCCGGTAATGCATGCAAAATCCCAAATGTACCCTGCCGGCGCTTATACTGTCCATGGGCGCCCATTGTTTCTCGGATGCTTCAAGAAGGCAGGCAGCTGTCTGAAGGTCGGTATCCCGGGTTTTGGTATTCCAGCGCGCGCGGGAAATCAGCGCATGAATCAGGTAATTGCGATCCCGGCCGGAATCGCTTGCCAGCGAAATGTCCGTGCATTCGATGGCCCGATATCCGGCATCAATTGCCATATCCAGTTTTTTTTCATTCAGCCGGTAAAGCTGACACCAGGTTCCCCAGAAACGCGCCTTATCGGCAGCCGAAGCATAAGGCATGTCCTTTTTGGCTGCACGCAAAGCGTCTTCCGCCAGGGTTACATCACAGGCGTCAAAGGCCATTGTTCCCCTGAGGGTTGCCAGTTGAATTTTCTCAACTGTGCCAAACCATTGGATGTGCTGATTCAAAACTTTTGATGCCTTTTCAATATAGGCCCCGGCACCGGGAAACTGCCCGCGGTGGGTCAGAATCAATCCCAGATGACGCAGCAGTTGAAAGCGGTAGACCGGGCTTTGGATATGCGGTGACAGCCAGCTTGCCATGTCCTCCACATCTTTGAAACGGACGCTTCTTTGAAGCCTGACAAGAGTATTCAGCAGGGAATCGATTTCCGTCACATGCGGCGGACTGCAAAACGCGGCGAGAAAAGGCTTCAACGTATCCAGCTCCATCAGCTCCCCAAGGTTGTCCGCTTTGAATACGCAAACCTGATCCAAGATTGATGGGTTCGATGCCTGCAAGTCCAGAATCTGTTGCAAGGTGAATACTGCAGGAAGTCCGGCCCCATATTCCCGGATAAAGGCTTTGAGTTTTTCACCCAGATGTTTGATTTCGCCAAACGTCCCATCTGTCGAATTCAATGTTCCGGAGGCAAACACCG
>DAIEHU010000217.1 GCA_027353395.1 Desulfobacteraceae bacterium | reverse complement strand
ACACCTCATGGTGAAGAATGTCAAGGGTTTCCGGGGATACATCGCAGGGGTTCAGCGTCCGGTGCGGCACGGTGAGCAGTTCTCCCCAGATCATGGTGCCGTGGCCTTCGGGATACACCACCGCGCCGATATCTTTGGTGGTGGTGGTGCCAATGATGAGGTCGTTTTTCCGGATCAGGGGTTTCCGGTGTTCCATCAAGTATTTATATGCATGGGCCTTTCGTAGGGCCGGGTGCCAAGGCTTGCCGGCGGTGTCGGTTTCATAACCGTTTTTTTTATGCCAGTCCGTGACCAGCTTCGGCAGTTCCGGGCAGATTTCCGGATGTATGGTGAAATGATCGTCCAGGAATTGTTTCACCCTGGGGAAATCATCCAGGCTGTAGCCTGAAAGATACGGGTCTTCCAGAAACCGGACGTTCGGGTCGCGGGTATCACATGCCATCCGGTAGGCGAACCGTTTGGTTAAGTCATCGCTTAAGTTTCTTTTGGCTTTGGGCGATGTTTTCAGGAGCGCTTTTTTTGAAATGGTGCGCTCTTTTTCCATGAGTTTTTTCTGTTTTGTGTTCAGGAGCAGGGACAGGAAAAAGAAAAACAGGTTAAGGTATGATGCGTTTCCGGTAGGTGTGACCTGGCCCTGGAGTACCATGAAAATCTGCTCCGTAGGGGTTGCACCCAGAAGTCTCACCACCGCATGTTCCGTGTTAAAGGTCAGGAGGGTGTCCGTGTTTTCCGGAAGCGTTCCTGCGACAGAGACCTTGCCGTTTTTAAACGTCACGGCAGCGTGAACCGAGGCGGATGCGGTTTTAAAACCGATGGTAAAATCAATCCATCCCAGATCGCTTTTCAGGTATTTTTTAAGTCCCGGACGAAGGTTGAAATTCGCGGCAAAAACCCGCAGCAGGGTGTTTAATAAGATGTTGGCAGGGGAGAATCGGGGTCTTGCAGTTGATGACGGTTGAAAAAAAAACATTGCGGCCTCCTTATGTTTTGATTCCGTGATCAGAATAAATTGCTTTGCACGCCGCCAGTTCATCCTTGGACATCCAGGCGGTCATTGCCGGATTCTGTTTTAATGTGTCGGGCAACCCGAGCTTGGCGTTTTTATCATGCCACAGGGGATTATAGCCCAGCAGCCGGGCCTGCCGGATGCCCTGAGCGCTTAAAAATTTAGCGATGGCCGTCAAGTTCTCTTTCGCTGCGGTAATATTCGGAATCAGAGGTGTGCGCGGCAGGAGTTCCAAACCGTTCCGGGAGGCGATGGCGTTCAGGCTGACAAAGTTTTCCAGGATCATCTCGTTTCTCACCCCGCAAAACCGCTGATGGATGTCCGGATCATAAATTTTGATATCATAATAGATGGCGTCCGTATACGGCAGGATTTTTTGCGAAACCGCCTTAAAATCAAACAGCCCGCAGGTTTCCAGAAGGGTGTGGATGCCCTCATCCTTTAAGCGCTGGAGAAGGGCCGATAAAAAATCCATATACAGCGTGGGCTCGCCGCCGGAGCACGTGACCCCGCCGCCGGAATTTATGTAAAACGGTTTGTCTTTCACAACCGTAGTCGCAATGTCTTCCACAGACATGGATTTCCCCACCATGGCAAGTGCGCCGGAGGGGCAGCTTTCCACGCACGCGCCGCAAAGGACGCAGCGGTTCCGGTCGATAAAAAACGGCAGGTTCCGGTCCAGGGCGTGTTCCGGACACACTCCAAGGCAGGTATCGCATCCCACGCATTCCGCCCGGTCAAAGGAAATCTCCGGGCCGGGTTTTTTGCTTTCCGGGTTGTGGCACCAGACGCAGGACAGGGGGCAGCCTTTAAAAAACACCACCGACCGGATACCGGGACCGTCATCTAAAGAATTGCCTTTGATGTCCAGAATCCGGAGGGCGTGCCCGGGGTGATGGGGTTTTGTCATTGGGTCATCATTCCATATCAATTTCTATGATATTGAACTCTTCAATATGAAATTCCGTTACCGGATAAATGACAACCTGCCGCTGAAGTTGCTTTTCCAGAGAAATAATAATATCATTGGCCTCGCCCAAAAGAAGATCGGCAATTTCCGGATGCACCCGAATGCTGATGCGATCGCCTGTCACATCCTGGCAGAGACGGATGACTTCCCGGTAAATATTGTTGCAGATCGTCGGCTTTGACAGCAGCATCCCTTCGCCGTCACAATAAAAGCAGGGCTCGCACAACATGCGGTTTAATGATTTCACCACCCGTTTCCGGGTCATCTGAATCAGGCCCATATCCGACATGGGCAGCACGTTGGTTTTGGATTTGTCTTTTTTAAGCGCCTCCACCAGCGAATTGTAGACTTTTTCCTGATTGGACTTTCTTTCCATATCGATGAAATCGATAATGATAATTCCGCCCAGATTCCGGAGCCTTATCTGATAGGCGATTTCCTTCACCGCCTCCAGATTGGTTTTCAGCACGGTTTCTTCAAAATTGTGCTTGCCCACATAGCGGCCGGTGTTCACGTCAATGGCCACCAAGGCCTCGGTGATTTCGATAATGATATATCCGCCGCATTTCAGCCAGACTTTCTTTTTCAACGCCCTGGCGATATCTCCTTCCAGATTGTACACGTCAAAGATGGGTTCCGGGCCTTCGTATTGAATCACGGAACCATGAAGCCGGGGCATGAATTTTTCCGTGAACGCCAGAACGGATTTGTATACCGGGGGCGAATCAATGATGACTTTATCCGCGTCATGGGCTAGAAGGTCGCGCACGCATCTCAGGGTCACGGTCAATTCCTCGTGCAGGAGGGCCGGAGAAGCGACGGTTTTGAAGTTTTTTTGAATGTCGGCCCACAGATTCACCAGAAATTCCATTTCCTTGATGATTTTATCCTCGGTCATTCCCTCTCCGGCGGTGCGCATAATAAAGCCGAAGTTCTGGGGTCTTAAGGAAAGAATCAGTTCTTTTAACCGCTGGCGTTCGGTTTCATCGGTGATTCTCCTGGAAATGCCGATGTGATCGACGGTGGGCATCAGCACCAGAAACCGGCCGGGGATGGAAATGTATGAGGTCAGGCGCGCGCCCTTGCTGCCAATGGGCGACCGGGCGATCTGGACCAGAACGTCCTGTCCCTCGGCAAGAAGCGTTTCAATGGAAAATTTGCTTTTCGGGGATGGCGGTTCATCCCCATCGGATTTGGTTTCGGGCTGAAGGCTGTCGTCAGATTCCTCTTCCTTGTTGGACAGATACACATGTTCGAGATAGCCGGCGTTCTTGCCGTCAATTACATCATCCACATAAATAAACGCGGCCTGGTTCAAACCGATATTGACAAACGCGGCCTGCATCCCCGGCAGAACCCGCTGAACCCGTCCTTTATAAATATTACCCGAAATATTGAACTGGTCGCTTCGCTCCACATACAGCTCAACAATGGTTTCATCTTCCAGCAGCGCCACCCGTATCTCCGGGCCGACGGCATTAATGACAAGTTCCTTATACATATAATAAACAACCTTTATGCTGATAATATTGATAGGGTTTCAGATGGGCGGGCGGCCTTTTCCTTTAAAATTTCCGCCTTAAAAATCACCGCATCCGGGAAACCGAAAATGGACCGGAGCAATTCGCCCGGCTTGACATTGATTTCCTGCATGTTTTTTAAGCGGATGCGAATCCGGGAAGGTGCGAGCCATTCCAGATCGGCCACCGCGTCTTTCAAATTGATTTGTCTGGCCCTGCCTTTTTTTGATGTTTTTTGATACGGCCAGCCGCTGGCTTCATGAAAAGCCTTCAATTGTTCATGGGAAAATTCGGCTCCGGATACCGACACCACAAAACTGCATGTGTCAGCGGGTTCCGGTCCGGCATGGGCATCCGTGCACCGGCATCCGGTAATGGACAAACCGCCAGGCAACTCAAAAGTTAAATCCGCAATGATGCTTTCCGGGGCCGCTGGGCTCCGCAACGTCATATAAAAGGATTCCTCCTCGCTTTCCACACCCACGGACAGGGGGTCATGAAAAGAGATTTTCGGTTTGGGATGAAATCCTTCTGAAAATTTGAGCCGTAGGCCGGACCGGCTAATGGCGCGGATAAAGATATTGACCAATTCGAGATGCCCGAAATACCGGGCCTGGCCGCGTTTTGCGTAAAATACCTGAAACCTGGATTCATCGGTTCCGGCGGCGGTTGCGGGGGCGGCACACGAAATTTTATCCCCGGCTTCAGGGACACAAGGCGCGGATGAAACAACCGGCCGGATGGTTTTAAAATCGCATACCCCGCAGTCCTGACATGCTTCAAACCGGCAATCCGGGGTGGATACAGCGGACATGGCTTTTTCATATTCCCCGGCTAAAAACGCCCTGGATATCCGGGTATTGATGTGATCCCAGGGCTGGGGTTCATGGATGGATCTGCCGCGGGTGGTATAATAATCAATATTCACGCCCGCATCATTCATTGCTTCCAGCCACAAGGAAAAATTGAACTGGTCGGACCATCCGTCAAACCGGCATCCTTTGCGATAGGCGATTTCCAGCAACCGGCTGAGCCGCCTGTCTCCCCGGGCCCACAACCCTTCCAGCAGACTGACTTCGGGATGCTGCCATTTGAAGTCCACTCCAGGCAGGCGCAATTGCCGTTTCAGATCAAAGATCATGTCTTTAGACTGGGCAAGACTCACCTGGGACGCCCATTGAAACGGCGCATGGGGTTTGGGAATAAACGTGCCGATGCTGACCGTAATCCCGGCCCCGCGGCCTTTTGGCTGTTTGATGTTTTTCCGGATGCGTTTGACCAGGTCCACAATCGCCAGCCGGTCGCTTTCGGTTTCCGTGGGAAGACCCACCATAAAATACAGTTTGATGAGTTTCCAGCCCAGCGCAAACGCGTTTGCAATGGTGTCAACGATGTCTTTTTCGGAAATATTTTTGTTGATCACGGCCCGCAGGCGCTCAGAGCCGGCTTCCGGCGCAATGGTGAATCCGGTTTTCCGGACTTGACGGACGAGATCCATAAGCTCCGGGGACAGGGTTCCGGCCCGGAAAGATGGCAGGGACAGGGCGACATTATCACTCGCATGGCACCGCATCAGCCCATGCATGAGGGATGAGAGGCAGGAATAATCGCCGGTGCTCAAAGACAGCAGGGAAATGTCTTCATATCCGGTGGCGGATAGCGATTTC
>DAIEHU010000216.1 GCA_027353395.1 Desulfobacteraceae bacterium | reverse complement strand
TTCACCGGAACGGAACAGGCGGCGGGTGATCATTATTTCCGAAAGCTGACTCACGGTTTCTTCCACCGTGGAGGGCATATCATTGGCGAGTGTCAGGGAAACTTCGGCCATGTTCAGGGGCGGACGCTTATCGGTTCCTGAAAAGATGACATCTCCCATGGATTTCCCGCGGAGCTGCTTGATGCTTTGCTCTCCCATGACCCATTTGATGGCGTCAATGATATTGCTTTTGCCGCATCCGTTGGGGCCGACAACCGCCGAGATGCCGGGAGGAAAGTCAATGACGCTCTTGTCCGGGAATGATTTGAAGCCGCTGATTTCCAGTCGTTTGAGCCGCATGATCTGTTTATATGTCTTTGATTTTGTCTGTTTAAAACCGCCTTATTTAACCTGAATGGCGTTATGGGCGCAACAGAAAACATGTCATTTCCGGGCTGGCATAAATTATTTTGCCTATCTCGGCGCTTTAACGTATAATAATAAGAAATCCTTCATTTATCGACTTTCAGAAAATGATAACCAACAGCTTATCGCAGAAAATACCTTATTTGAATCGGTCATCTTTGTAATACTTCACCCTTCACAAGGAGAGTCTAATGGGCAATGCCGCCAAGGACGTGATTTTCAGAAGATTTTCCGATCATGTAAATTCCGGCAAAGCCCGGTTTTTCAAGGCGTTGGGTCTTGATTTCATTTTCGGCCGGCGCGAAGGCCCCTATGTGTGGGATATATGCGGGGACAAGCGGCTCATCAACTGTCATGTAAACGGCGGACTTTATAATCTGGGGCACCGTCATCCCGTGATTGTGGAGGCCTTGGCTGACGCGCTCAAAACCCTTGATATCGGCAACCACCATTTCGTCAGCCGGGAAAAAGCGAATCTGGCCGAAAAACTGGCTGGTTTGTGTCCTGGCGATCTGGAGTATGTTATTTTTGGGGCCAGCGGCGGAGAGGCCATTGACACGGCCATTAAAATCGCACGCAAAGCCACCCGCAGGAGCGGAGTGATTTCCGCCATCGGCGGTTATCACGGGCATACGGGCCTGGCTCTGGCGGCTGGTGATCCCAAATACCGCGAACCATTTTTTTCCAGCGTTCCGGAGTTCATTCAAGTCCCGTTTAATGACGTGAATGCGCTCAAGAACGCCTTACACCCGAAGGTCGCGGCGGTTATTCTGGAAACCATTCCCGCCACCCTTGGCATGCCCATTCCGGATGATTCTTATTTTAATGAAGTCAAACGCTTGTGCGAGGAAAACGGCTCCCTCCTTATTATGGATGAAGTCCAGACCGGGCTTGGCAGGACCGGCCGGTTCTGGGGTATTGAACACTATGAAACGGTCCCGGATATCATGGTCAGCGCCAAAGGGCTGGGCGGCGGGGTATATCCATTGACCGCCACCATTATCCGGAAAGATCTGGAATCCGTATTCCATGACGATCCCTTTATTCATATCTCCACCTCGGGCGGCGCGGACATCGGCTGCGCTGTCGCCAGAAAAGTGCTGGAAATATCATCCAGGCCGGAATTTTTGGAGCATGTCACTGAATTGTCCGGCATTTTTAAAAATGGCATGAGTGATATTCAAAAAAAATATCCCGCGCTGTTTTCAGAATTCCGGCAACTGGGGCTCATGAGCGGCCTTAAAACCCCGCATCCGGATCTGGGGCCGCTGCTTTCCAAAGCCTGTTATGACGCCGGGCTTTTGTGCGTGTATGCGGGAAACGACACCTCGGTTCTCCAGTTCCTGCCGCCGCTTGTGATCGCCAATGACTTGGCGAAAGAAATTCTGGAGCGGATGGAGACGGCGTTTCATCAGGCGCAAATATTTGTGGACGCTTATATGGCGACCGGGAAAAAGGGGGATTCCTGATCATGCATGTGGATGAAACTTTGCTGCAGGCATTTGAAAACGGTTTGGATCCCGCCTATCCGGAACAAAGCGGCATCCGGCCGGTTATTCTTGGATATGGGGAGATTTCCACCACATTCGCCATCCCAGCCATGCCCGGAGTCGCCCTCAAACGCATGCCGCCTTTCGAGAACCTTGATCAGATAAAGGACCATAAAGCCATTATCAGCCAATATTGCAGGCTGTTGACGGAAACATGCGGCATCCGGGTGGTGGATTTTGATTTTTGGGATATGGAAAACCGCCATGGGGAGAAAATCCTCTATGTGGCCCAGAGCCGGCTGCCGGAAATTTCCATCGGGCATCAGATATTGAAATCCGGCAATTCCCCGGAACTTGACGGCTTGATGGATGCCGTTCTCGATCCCTTGATACGGCTGTTTAAATTTAATCGCGATAATGGCGACAGCCTTTCCATCGGTCTGGACGGCCAGTTGTCCAACTGGAGTTTTGAGCGGTCAGGAGAAAACCGGTTCTCGTCCTTATATTTTGATATCACCACCCCGATGCTCCGCATACATGGCCGGGAAAAGCTGGATACGGGAATCTTTCTCAAAAGCTGCCCGTCATTTCTGGTCTGGCTGGTCCGCTGGCGATTCTTGTCCGAAGTGCTGGACCGGTACCATGATGTGCGGATGGTCCTGGTGGATCTGATGGCCAATTTTTACAAGGAAGGGCGGGAAGACCTCATCGATCCCGCCATGCGGATCACCAACGCGCGGCTTGAGCGTGAAGGCCTGATTCCTGGGATGAACCCGCTGGACCGTCCGGAAATAGATGCTTATTATAAAAATGATGTGTTTATCTGGACGATTTTTTTATTTTTAAGGCGGCTTGACCGGTTTATGAAAACCCGAATCCTCAGGCAGCGGTATAATTTCATGCTGCCGGGAAAAATTCAAAGGTAGACGAAAAACCGGCGAAACAGGAGAAAAAATCATGTGTGACACTCATGTGCTCATAAAAAACAATGTGGTTTATTTCGCCAAAAACAGCGACCGTGAACCCGATGAAGCCCAGCTCGTGGTCCGGGTGCCGGAGACGGTCAGCCGGAAACCGGAAAAACTGAACGCCACCTATGTTTCCATTGATCAATCGCCCGTCCGTCACGGGGTTTTGCTCAGCAAACCCTTCTGGACATGGGGGGCGGAAATGGGGGCCAATGACCTGGGGGTCGTCATCGGCAATGAGGCGGTATATACCCGGCTGAACGAAAGATCCCGCGGGCTCATCGGCATGGATCTCGTCCGCATCGGGCTGGAGCGGGGCGACACCGCCGAACACTCCATGCGCGTTATTATCGATCTTATCGAAAAACACGGGCAGGGTGGGGAATGCGGATTCCGGGACAAGCACATGCGTTATGACAACAGTTTTATCATCGCGGATCCTTCCTGCGCCTGGATTCTTGAAACCGCAGGCCGTTTCTGGGCCGCAAAACAGGTGAACACTTTTGCCGCAATTTCCAATTGCCTGACCATCGGCAAGGACTATGACTTGAAATCACCTGGGCTGGAGGACAAGGCCCGGAAAGGCGGTTTTTTTTCCGGCAAGGGGGATTTCAGCTTTAAAAAAGCCTTCGATACCCGGTTTATTCCGTTTTTTGCGGCATCCCGCCGCAGGCTTCAGTCCAGCCGCGACTGTCTCCAGAGAACCATCATTGAACCGGAGGTGCAGGTGCAGCAGATGATGTATAATTTGAGAACCCACGATGATCCCGACGCCACGCCGGCCACCGGCAGCAACCGGGATATCTGTATGCATGCCGGCGGGTTCATCCGGCGAAGCCAGACTTGCGGCTCCATGGTTTCACGCCTGTCAGGAAACGGGAATTGCCATTTTTTCACCGGAACATCAGCTCCCTGTCTTTCCATTTTCAAACCGGCCGCATTTCATGAGGAATTTTCCTTCAGTGTATTGAACAAGGATGAAAGAACCATGGAGGGTTCCCTGTGGCAGCGGAATGAACAAATCCATCGACGTGTTATTTTTAATGAGGAAAGCCGGCAGGAACTTCAGGAGTCCATCATTGGAACGGAAAATCACATGCTTTCCATTATCGGGAAAAATGATTTTCAGCCTTCACGGAATGACCTGAAAGCGGCTGATGATCTGGTGAGCGGATGGATGGATCAATGGTATGAAAAACTGAAAAACGAGGCGATCCATTATCCTTCCATGAGCCTCTATGGCCAGTTCTGGAAATACACCAATGAACGGGAGGCCATGTTTTAGCATTTTTGGCCTTCAAATATGAATCCCTCTTCAAGAACGGAAAGGAAGATCAAATGAACGACCAGCGGCCCATCGTGGGCATTACCATGGGGGACCCGGCGGGAATTGGCCCGGAAATCGTGTGTGGCGCCCTCAGCCGTCCGGAAATCTATGACGTAGCGCGTCCGCTGGTGATCGGGGACGTCCGGGTGCTGGAGTCCGCCCGCCTTATCGCCCGGAGCCCGCTATCCGTATCCGTCGTCAATGCGCCGGGAGCCGGAGCCTATAAACCCGGCTGCATGGATGTGCTGAACAAGTCAGCCCTTGACCCGGAGTCTTTTACCTGGGGACAGCCGACAGCGGCCACCGGGAGCGCCATGATTCAATACATCACCGCTGCCGTCGACATGGCGTTAAATGATGAAATCGCCGCCATCGCGACCTGTCCCATCACGAAAACCGCCATGAAACTGGCGGGTTCCCGGTATCACGGGCATACGGAAATGATTGCGGAGCGGACGAACACGCCGGGATTCGCCATGATGCTGGCGGGTTCAAGGCTCCGGGTGGTGCTGGTGACCATCCATGCGGCCTTAAAAGACGTGCCGCGGCTGCTCTCGGTGGATAATATCGTGAAGACGGTGGCGATTACGGATGAGTCCCTGAAAGAGCGGTTCGGCATCGACCGGCCGAAAATTGCAGTGGCGGGGCTGAACCCGCATTCCGGGGAAGAAGGAATGTTCGGGGATGAGGAAATCCGGATTATTGCCCCGGCGGTCCGGCTGGCTCGGGAAAAGGGCATGGACGCCTCAGGCCCCTATCCGCCGGATACGCTTTTCCACCATGCCCTGACCGGACTTTATGATGCGGTGGTCTGCATGTATCACGATCAGGGTCTGATTCCCTTTAAAATGATTCATTTTACGGACGGCGTGAACACCACCCTGGGTTTGCCCATTATCCGGACATCCGTTGACCACGGTACCGCCTACGACATCGCCGGAAAGGGGGTTGCGGATCCAGGGAGCCTGATCGAGGCCATCCGCATGGCGGCGCATCAGGCGGTTAACCAAA
>DAIEHU010000215.1 GCA_027353395.1 Desulfobacteraceae bacterium | reverse complement strand
TGGCTGCATGATTGTCATGCGAATCCGCTATCAACCCGATGCGGCCGGGCCGGGCCGATAAATCCGCTGGTCCTGTCATCGTATGCCTTCCAAACTGTCCGGGCTTCGGCATTCCAACATCAACGCCAGCCGCAACGCTCTTTATTCGCAGAGACTTTTCCGGCGATAGGGGGTATTGATGGATAACGTATCTTATTGTTCTTATTCTGTCAATGCGCTGGCGACGCATAATTTTCAATAAATGATATAAAAACCGGTGGCCTTCGACGGCTTTTTTTGATAAATGACAACAACCATTTGCAAATATAGACGCTTTGAATTTTTAAACCATATTTTTCTCATCACATCCAGAAAGGCATATCAATAATGACGAAACTGAAAAAAGGCGCATGGGTTTTTGTTGCTGTTCAGGATCCGGGCGGAAATGAGCATTTTTTAGGACTCCATGATCCTGAATCGGATGTCTCTTACATCCCGGCATTTAAAAATAAAGAGGACGCCCAGTCCTGCCTGATACATCTGCCGAAGCAAAAAGGCAAAAAATATGAAGTGCAGGCGATCCTCTTCGAGGATCTGGCGCAGGATGCATTAAATAATCAATTTGTCATTTTCCTTCTCGACGGCGAGGGGAAAATCCTTGAAAAAACCCCCTCTACCATTAGATAACAGCGTTAAAAAAGGAGAAGATCATGAAAAAAATCGGCGTGTTGTTATCCGGATGCGGCGTTTATGACGGTTCAGAAATTCATGAGGCGGTCATCACGCTGCTCGCCCTTGATCGTCATGGCGCGAAATCCATCTGCATGGCGCCGGACATTGTGCAATACCATGTGGTGAACCATTTAACCGGGGAAGCCACCGGGGAAAAACGAAACGTGCTGGTGGAGTCCGCGCGTATCGCCAGAGGCGATATCAAAGATATCAAAAAGATGACCGCCCGGGATATGGATGGATTGATCCTGCCGGGTGGCGTGGGGGCGGTGAAAAATTTGAGCAATTTCGCCATCAAGGGTAAGGACGCGGATGTGGATTCTGAAGTGTCGAGGCTTATCAAGGAAATGGCCGCCGCCGGAAAACCTGTGGGGGCGATATGTATTTCCCCTGTTGTGCTGGCGAATATTCTTGCGGATAAAAAGCCCGAGGTAACCATTGGTGATGATTTCGGCACGGCGGAAGCCATTGAGGCCATGGGCGGCGTTCATGTCTCCTGCCCGGTTGATAGGATTCATGTGGATCATGCAAATAAATTGGTCACCACCCCGGCCTACATGCTTGGCCCCGCCATTAAGGATGTGGCCAGGGGTATCGAAAAACTGGTGGATGAAGTATTGAAAATGGCCTGACCAGCGCCGGTACATCAATCCGGCAGCAGGTCATAAAAATACAGCATGGCGTCGGACCGTGACATAATCCCAATAATCTTACCGTCTTTAACCACCGGCAATCTTCCGATATCGTGCTTGACCATGATCCGGGCGGCTTCCATCGGACTTTTATCCGGCCCGATGGTGATATTCCGGGTGCTCATAAACGCTTTGACCGGCGATTTCAACTGGCTGGTTTTTTTGATTTTCTGGAAATCACGCCTTGAAATCACCCCTACCAGATGGTCATCATCAACCACCGGAAGCCCGGTGCATCCCTTTTCCTTCAGCATATCGGCGACCTCGCTCATGGGCGTGTCCGATCGGACGCTGAACACAGGATAAGACATCAGATCAGAGACCATCACGGACGATTGCTGATTTCCCTTGAGCAGTTCCAGTAACCAGTCTTTCAGGGCGTCCGGCTGGGCGGATTTGATCATGGCGGATCCTGCGCCAGGATGTCCGCCGCCGCCCATGCTTCTCATAATCGAACCCACGTTGATATCATCCACATTACTCCTGCCGATGACAATGCACCGGTCGGTGTCTTTGTGTACAAAAATGCCGAACGCGGCGTCCACGTTCAAAATATCCCGGTACATATTCACCACCAGTGACAGATTGTTCACATGGCCTTCGATGGTTACCGCATTGATGCTGACTGAAAAATGACTGATTTTGATCCGGGGTGCCGTCTTGATCATTTCAAACAGGATGTTCCGTTGTTTTTCCCCATAGGCCGGCTGCAAAAAAGTGGAAAGAATGTTTAAGTCCGCCTTGTTTTCCAGCAGATATCCCGCCGCATAGGCGTCTTCCGCAGTTGTTGATGAAAATGTCAGACTGCCGGTGTCCTCATATAATCCGGTCAAAAAAAGCGTGGCCTGCATGGGTGTCAGCAGAAGACCCCGGTTTTTGATCTCCCGGATCATCAAGGTGATATTGGCGCCTTTTGTTTCATGACATTTCCATAATGCATTTAAGTCACAAGCGTTTTGGTGGTGGTCCCACACATGAATGTCAAGGCCTTCCTTTTTCTTTAAATTGCCCATGGGCTCCAGACGCGACCACTTGCTGACATCCACAACGATCAGCCGGGTGACATTATCAAGATCAACATCGCTGATGGCGCGGGTTTCAAAAAGGTCTTTGTGGATGGACAAAAATGCCTTTACATTCGGGTTAATGGCTTTGGGAAGAATGGGAATCGCATCCGGATACAACAATGTGCCTGCGATAACGGAAGAGAATGCGTCGAAATCAGCGTTCCGGTGCGTCGTGATGATCTGCATGTCAATGTCCTGTAAAGGGAATAAACAAACTGCGGGTTGACAGATATATTATAAAATTAAAGTATTTATATTAAATAGCGGCCAAGAAAAGTCAAGAAATTTACTCGCTTTTTCGTGTAACATTTTGAAAATATAGTTTTTTTCTTGACTTTAAAGATGAAAACGGTTTAAAAAGCAACCAATTGTTTTCCATACTGCAAACAGATCCAAAGAATGAACACCGTTTTGTGATGTAATGGATTATATCCAAAAAGCCATCGAAACCAGCCCATCTCACCATCCGGCAAACACTTCCCAGGACGCTCTGCGGATTATTGATACGGATCTGGATGCCTTGGGAAAACCGCCCGCTGTCCAAAATGAAAAAACCATTCAAAAAAAAGCCCTTGTCAATCAACTCAACCACACCCACTTTAAGAACGAAACCATCCGCATCACTTTCAAGCATGTTCGTGATGGCCACATCATTTCATTTGATGCCGCCCCCCAGCCCTGTTTTGGAGAAAAGCTGGTCTGCCTTTGGGGGGAAGCGCCGGATATCAGCCAGCTTTTTCCGGCATACAAATTTCATAATTTCATCGTCATCAACCAGCAAAACATCATTACCGTTGATGCCGGACTCCGCGGCTTAAGCAGCAGGGGCATCTGTTTTACGCTTCCGGAACATTCAATACAAGCCACTTCCAGAAAAACACAACGATATGCGTGCGAAAATCTGAATGCCCAATTAATCCAAAACGGGGTTATTTTTCAGGGAACCCTGATGGACTTCAGCGCAAATTCTTTTAAAATAAACATCCCGTCCTCTCCCACCGAATCTTTTCAATGGATAAATACCAAAGACCACCTCAACCTGATCCTGTCCAACGGGAAAGGCCCCATTTATTCCGGCGAATGCCTTATCCTCAAACAGCAGGGGAACTCCGGCAAAAAAACCATCATTCTACAGCCGGTCCATGAAACCATCCAGCGGTTCAATCCCCAGGAATACCGCAGCAAACGCCTGACGCTCACGCCTTCCCCAGATATTTATTTCACCCATCCCCTAAGCCACGCATTCACCAATCTGAAAATTATGGATCTGTCGGGTTCAGGCATTTCGGTGGAAGATGATGAAAACAGTTCCGTACTGCTGCCGGGCATGATTATTCCATCCATGACATTGAACTTTGCGGGCAGCTTCCATTTTAACTGCAAAGCCCAAGTGGTTTACAGAAAATCTTTTGAGACGGATACAAATAAAACCGTGGTCAAATGCGGCATTGCGTTTCTCGATATGGATCCTGAGGATCATATGCGATTATTGTCGCTGCTGCACCAAACCGTGAATAAGAATTTTTATATTTGCAATGAAGTGGATATGGATCATCTGTGGGCGTTTTTTTTCGATAGCGGGTTCATCTATCCCCGGAAGTATTCATTTATCCATGAAGACAAGCAAACAATCAGATGTACCTATGAGCGGCTTTATGCCAAAAATTCAAATATCGCCCGGCACTTCACCTGGCAAAAAAAGGGGGAAATCCTCGGGCACTTGTCCATGCTGCGATTTTATCAAAATACCTGGCTGATTCAGCAACTGGCCGCCATCACGTCCAAGGAGCAGATTCGCGTCGGCATCGAAATCTTAAAACAGATCGGTTCCTATGTCTATGATTGCCACCGGCTTTATTCCAGCCATATGGATTACCTGATTTGTTATTTCAGACCGGAAAACAAGTTCCCAAACCATTTTTTCGGCGGCGTGGCCCGTAACATTAAAAATCCGGAAGCCTGTTCCATTGACACATTTGCATATTACCACTATCGCAAATCAACGCTTGTACCGCCTCGCTTGCCGGACGGCTGGGCATTAACAGCGCCTGAATATCAGGATATGGTTATACTTGAAGGTTGTTACGGGCACCAATCAGGCGGATTGATGCTGGAGGCGCTGGATCTGATGCCGGATAAAGAAATGGCCCGGCGGCATGATCTGTCATCCGACTATTCACGGATTGAATTAAGAAGGGAACGCCGGTTGTTTGCGTTAAAACGGAATAATGCATTAAAAGCGGTTTTTATGTTGAATATGTCGAATTTTGCGATCAATATGTCGGACCTGACCAACTGCATCAGTGTGTTTGTCGTTGATCCGGAAAATTTGCCGGCGTCAATTTTTGAAAGCGCCGTTTCTTCCCTGTCAACGCATTATGTGGGAAAAAAATTCCCGGTGCTGCTGTTTCCGCTGGAATACGCGGATATGCATTCTTTAAGGTATGAAAAAAAATATGATCTCTGGGCGCTCAACATGCAGCATACGGATGACTATTTTAAAAATTTTAACCATCTCATTTAACGGACTTCACAACACCAATGAAATTGGACAATATGGCGGCGGTTCCCGCACACAGCTATTTAATGGAAAATGATCAGGAAACCCTGAGACTGAAACTCAAGACAGACCGTGCGGCTCTTGAAAAACAGGCGCTGTGGGCGGGCATCAAACCCGGCATGAGAGTCGCTGATGTAGGATGCGGCGCAGGGCAGACGACGTATTTTCTGCATCATTTAATCCAGCCCGGGGGAGAAATCATCGGT
>DAIEHU010000214.1 GCA_027353395.1 Desulfobacteraceae bacterium | reverse complement strand
GGTGGGACAGGAAGACGGCTTTAAAGGCGTCATCGATCTTCTGACCATGCGGCAGATGATGTGGGAATCGGATAACCCCGATACCGACATCCGCAGCATGGATATCGACCCCCGTTTGATGGATCAGGCGAATGCGTACCGGGAAAAGCTGGTGGAACGGGTGGCGGAAACCGATGACGCGCTTATGGATGCCTATCTTGAGGAAGCGCCCATATCGGTGGACCAGTTGACGGCAGCCATTCGGAAAGCGACCCTGAAACTTGAGCTGGTACCAGTTTTGTGCGGGGCCGCACTTAAAAACAAAGGCATTCAGCCGCTTTTGGACGCCGTTCTCGCCTATTTGCCTAGTCCGGTGGACGTGCCGCCGGTTCAGGGGCATCACCCGGAAACGGGTGATCTTATACCAGTCCCGGTCCGGAAAAACGGTCCCTTGGTGGCCTTGATATTTAAGGTATCCATGATAGAGGGCCGGAAACTTTCCTTTGTCCGGATATACAGCGGGCAGTTGAAATCCGGGGCGGATGTGTACAATCCTTCCCGGAAGAAGAAAGAAAAAATTTCCCGGATTATGATGATGCACGCCAACAAGCGGGAGCGAATCGAATCAGCGGATGCGGGCAGTATTGTCGGCGTGGTGGGACTCAAGGACTCTTCCACCGGAGAAACCTTGTGTGATCCGGATTCCCCGGTGTTGCTAGAAAAGATGGAATTTCACAAACCGGTGATTTCCATTTCAGTTGAACCCAAAACCCACTCTGATCAGGAAAAACTCGAACAGGTGCTTGAGAAACTGATGGCTGAAGATCCCACCCTCCAGGTGCGGCAGGATGAGGATACTGGCCAGACCATCCTGTCCGGCATGGGGGAGCTGCACCTGGAAGTCATTGTCAGCCGGATGCAGCGGGAGTGGGGTACCAGCGTGAATGTGGGGAAGCCGCAGGTCGTCTATCGGGAGACCGTTGGGAAACCGGCGACGGCCTCCGCGGTATTTGAGAAGGAAGTGGCCGGGCAGCGGCATTTTGCGGAAGTTGAATTGACCATTAAACCGCTTCCCAGAGGCGCCGG
The DNA here is from genome assembly GCA_027353395.1 of Desulfobacteraceae bacterium. Lineage (GTDB taxonomy): Bacteria > Desulfobacterota > Desulfobacteria > Desulfobacterales > Desulfosalsimonadaceae > SURF-3. The sequence continues at coordinate 4,197 of DAIEHU010000214.1, read as the reverse complement.
CACCCGTTTTCATTCCGGAATTCCCGAAGGCGCCATTCCGGCAATATACATGCCCGCCATAGAAAAAGGGGTGAAGGATGCAATGGAATACGGTCATCTGATGGGGTATCCGGTGGTGGATGTGGAGGCGGTGCTGACCGGAGGATCTTACAAAGACTCCCTGGGCTCGGATCTAGCCTATACCGTGAGCGCATCCATGGCCTGCCGGGAGGCGTTTAAAAAAGCGGAGCCCTATCTTCTGGAACCCATCATGGCAGTGGAGGTGTTTGTGCCGGATGCGTTCATGGGCGAGGTGATCGGCGACCTGAACTCCCGGAGCGGGAAAATCGAATCCATTTCCGCCAAAGCGGGCAATCAGGTGATCAATGCCGTGGTGCCGTTGTCAAAAATGTTCGGGTATTCCACCGCTCTGCGGTCATCCTCCCAGGGTCGGGGAAATTTCACCATGCAGTTTTCGCATTTTGATAAAAGGTAACCGCTGGTCAGTTACAGTGTTCCTTTCACGAGCTTTAAACGAAAAGGTCATCGAACCAGAACCGGCGCGATGACCTTTTCCGTATGCATTTAATACCGGTAAATATCCGGCTTATAAGGTCCATCCGCCGAAACCCCTAAATAATCCGCCTGTTCCTGGGTCAGCCGGGTCAGTTTGACGCCCAGCCGCTCCAGATGGAGCCGGGCCACTTCCTCGTCCAGCTTTTTGGGCAGGGTATAGACCTGGTTTTCATGTTTCTGGGTGGCCAGGGCGATCTGGGCCAAGGTCTGGTTGGTGAAGGAGTTACTCATGACGAAACTGGGATGCCCGGTGGCGCACCCGAGATTGACGAGCCGGCCCTCGGCCAGCACAATGATGGACCGGCCGGATTTCAGCCGCCATTTGTCAACCTGGGGCTTGATGTTTGTGACCGTGCATTCCTTTGAATTCCACAGGTAGGCCATGTTGATTTCATTGTCGAAATGGCCGATATTGCAGACAATGGCCTCGTCCTTCATCTGCTCCATGTGTTCGCCGGTGATCACATGATAGCAACCGGTGGCGGTGACGAAAATATCGCCTGTCTTGACCGCCTCGTCCATGGTGGTCACTTCAAATCCTTCCATGGCCGCCTGGAGCGCACAAATGGGGTCGATTTCCGTAATCAGCACCCGTGCGCCGTATCCCTTCATGGATGCCGCGCACCCCTTGCCCACGTCGCCATAGCCGCAAATCACCACGATTTTTCCGGCCAGCATGATGTCCGTGGCCCGCTTGATGCCATCCGCCAGGGATTCCTGACACCCGTAGAGATTGTCGAATTTGGATTTCGTGACCGAATCATTGACGTTGATGGCCGGAAACAGCAGCTCGTTGTTTTTGGCCAGTTGATAGAGCCGGTGAACGCCGGTGGTGGTTTCCTCGGAAACCCCTTTGATATTTTTCACCACCCGCTGCCAGTGTCCGGGATCGCGCTCATGAGAGATTTTGAGCCGGTCCATGAGGCATTTCATATCCGGGTTCGTGTAGGTTTGCGCAAGCAGGGACGGGTCTCTTTCCACCTTCACGCCCTGGTGGACAAAGAGGGTGGCGTCCCCTCCGTCATCCACGATCAAATCCGGCCCGCTGCCGTCCGGCCAGGTCAGGGCCATTTCCGTGCACCACCAGAAATCTTCCAGTGTTTCACCCTTCCATGCAAATACCGACGCCGTGCCCTTGTCGGCGATGGCCGCCGCCGCATGGTCCTGGGTGGAAAAAATATTGCAGGTGGCCCACCGCAGGTCCGCACCCAATTCATAAAGCGTATCAATGAGCATGGCGGTCTGAATCGTCATGTGCAGGCTGCCCATGACTTTGAGCCCTTTTAGCGGCTTTTCAACCCCGTATTTATTCCGGATCGCCATGAGTCCCGGCATTTCCCGTTCCGAAAGCTGCATATCCTTGTGCCCGAGTCCCGCCAGAGACATGTCCGCCACTTTGTTTTTCATCGTTAAATCAAGTTCCTGAAAACCCATTCCTGTTCCTCCGTTGTAAGTCATTATTTTTTCCTCGCTGCCGCAATGTTTAAATGAATCGATTGCTGTAATTGAAATGATTTTATTTCGAGCGTTTCAAACCCGCTATTATTTAAAATGGTTCGGATTTCATCGGCTGAAAACCCCAGCCACCGGTCCCCGTATTTTTCCCTTAAGCTCTCATCCGTGTGCTTGTCAAAATCGGCGATGAAGAACAGCCCGTTTTGTTTCAGAATCCGTGCAACCTCAGCCGCCACGCGTTCCGGACTCTCCAGATGGTGCATGGCCATGGACATGACCGCGAGATCCGCCTCGCTGTTGCCCACCGGCAGATGCTCCAGCTCCCCCAGCCGCAGTTCAACATTTGAGGCGTTCGGGTTCAGCAGATTTTCCGCTTGGTCGAGCATTTTCCGGGAACTGTCGATACCCACGACAATCCCGGCTTTTTGTGAAAGGCCGGGCAGCAGTTGTCCGGTGCCGCATCCCAGATCCACGGCAAACCCTCGGCCGACGGCCCCCTCTCCCATATAATCATGAACGCAATCCAGGATGGCCCGGTTTAAATCAAAATCTCCCAGCACTTTTCGCTGAAGCGAATCCCACTGGCCGGCAATGGAATTAAAAAAATTCCGGGACTGGATGCCGCGGTTCTTCACCAGATCGGACGCTTTTTTGAGGTCGGCGGCCAACAAGGCTTCCGCCTGAAAAACAGGACGGATAGCGTGAAGAAACCGGGCGGGGTCGCCGGCGATAACCGCTGAATAAAACGCCCAGGCACCGTCCCTCCGGCATTCGATCATCCCGGAATCCGTCAGGATTTTCAGATGCCGGGAAATTCGGGACTGGCCCATGCCCATAAGGGCCACAATCTCATTCACGCTGAGTTCGTGATGCAGGAGAATATGCATCAGCCGGACCCGGGTTTCATCAGCCAGGGCTTTAAAATAAGTGAGGCATATCATATTAACTTTTCCGTATATCAAGATATTTTGATATAATAATATAAATATTTTCCTTCTTGTCAAGGCTTTCGTTTGATTTTATAGTTTCGCAGGTAAATGTTTTCATCGCACCGAATTCTGCTGTTGTTAAAGGCTGTCTGCATGCTTAATGAAAGCCGGTTATACACGTTTATTGATCAGGAAAAGAAATTCGCGCTGTACTTTCTGGAAGGCCAGAAGCTCATTCAGGATATGGTCCTGACGCACAACCTGAAACCCGGCCCGTTCGCCTGTTTCCGGTCAACGGCCCTCAGCGTTCAGCTCATGCTGGGGCTTTTAAAACAAGGGGAGTATTTCTGTTTTTATGTGGATTCGGAAACCCCGTATTTCCGCCTAAAAATCGAAATGAGCGCCGATGGGCTGATGCGGGGCATGCTGTATAGCGATGAATTGAACCTGGATGCGCTCCGCATTACCGGCCAGGTCCGGCTTTTGAAGTTTCCGCCCCATGGGGAGATGCCCTACCAGTCAACCATTGAACTGCGGGAAGTGAGCATGGACGGCGTCATCAACCAGGTGCTGGCCCAGTCCTATCAGGTCAACAGCCGGATATGGATATCGGAAGACAGTGATCAGGGATTTATGCTTCATCAATTGCCCCTGTCGCCGCGCGAAGAGCCGTCAAACTTGAAAGCAGCATTTGAACAAACCATTGCGGCGCTGAATGCGGTGATGGCCAAAGCCATGACCGATCCGGAGGCCATCCGGATGGAATTCCAGCGGATCGGCTTCAAATGCCTGGCTGACCGGAAGGTGCGATTTGCATGCGGGTGTTCGAAAAAACAGATGGTGGAAAATTTGATGAAGTTTATCCGGACCAGCGGCGAAACCTTGTTTTCACCGGGCGAAGATGCGGTTGAACTGGTGTGCGAATATTGTAAAAAGGCGTATCGGATCACGAAAAAGGACTTGCGGGAACATTCATCCGCCTGAACATGTGGCGGTAAAAAATAATTATAAACGGGCTTCATTGTGTTTTTGGATCTGGGTGGGGGGTTCCCGTTTTTTTGCGTTGCCGGGTGATGTCCTGGCCCACGGCAAGCAGGCCGATGACCTTCCCGTCTTCATTTTTCAACACAGCGTCAAACCAAAGGATTTCGCTTTTTTCGCCGGCCCGGGTGACAATGGAAGACAGATTCCCCGTGGGAAGTTCATGGCCATTGTCTCTGGCCTCATTTCCGGAAAAACCGTTGCCGGCATTTTCAGG
>DAIEHU010000213.1 GCA_027353395.1 Desulfobacteraceae bacterium | reverse complement strand
GCCAGAGGGTGGCCTGGTCGATACCGAGAAGATCGGCGGCTTCCTGAAGGGTTTTGGTGGAAGCGATGACGCGGCGGATATGGTTTTCCTCAATCACTTTCAAGGAGATGCGGTCCCCGAGTTGAACAATGGGGGTATGGGGGGCGATGGAGGCCGGAAGATGTTCCATTCCGACAAGTTCGGACGTACACAGGATGGCGGCCCGCTCGACCACATTGCGGAGTTCCCGGATATTCCCCGGCCATGAATAAGCCCGCAATGACTTCATGGCGTTCTCGCTGAAACCTCTGATGGCCTTGTGATTCTGGGCGCTGAAGAAGCCCAGCATGTCATTTGCAAGATTCTCCACATCGTCGGGGCGGTCGGCCAGGGGGGGCAAATCGATCTGGATGACATTCAAGCGGTAATAAAGGTCTTCCCGGAAACGTCCTTCCCTGACCGCCTTATCCAGATCGGTATTGGTGGCGGCAAGGATGCGGACATCCGCTTTCCGGGTCTGCTGATCGCCCACACGCTCGTATTCACGATCCTGGATAAAGCGAAGGAGTTTGGGTTGGATTGCGCAAGGCAGGTCGCCGATCTCGTCCAGAAACAGGGAGCCGCCCTCACAGGCCGCAACCCGGCCTGGGTTGTCCCGGAGCGCTCCGGTGAATGCGCCTTTCACGTGACCGAACAACTCACTTTCGAGAAGTTCCGGGCTTAAGCTGGGGCAGGAGATGATCCCCAGAGGCTTGCCGGACCTCCGGCTCCACCCGTGAATCGCCCTTGCCAGCATGGTCTTGCCGGTCCCGCTGGGCCCTCTCAGAAGCACAACCGCCTCGGAGGGCGCCGCCTGACGGGCCAACTCGACGGCCCGCGTCATGCCGGCATGACGCGAAGCGAAAGAGACCTCCGGATGGAGACGTCCCAAGTCCTCCTCCAGGGCAGCGATGCGTTGCTCCATGGTGCGGACCGTTGCCACCCGGTCGGTGACGAGTTCCACCTGTCTGGGAGTGAATGGCTTTGGGATGTAATCGGTGGCCCCTCGCCGCATGGCTTCCACAGCGGTGCCGATGGAGGCGTAAGCCGTGATGACCACGATCTTGATCCAGGGACATGCGCCCAGCAGGAGAGGAATCAGATCGAGGCCGCTCTCCGTGCCCAACCGCAAATCCACAAACGACAGGTCGAATACCTGCCGCTGGGCTTCCGCCAAGGCGTCTGTTGGATTACTGACGGCAATTACGCGGTGCTCCCGGGACTCCAGACAGACCGTCAGTGTCTTGCGGATGTTCGCCTCGTCATCCACGACGAGAATGTTGAGGGCGGCGGATTTGTTATCGCTGTTCGTTATCATTGTCTGTTATGCTTATCTGCTGGTGTTTGTCCCGAATCTTTCCCAAGTTTCCTCTCTCCATCCAATATGGAGTACGTTGATGGGGACGTCTGTATTTCTCGATTGGGTCCATCCCGGCGAACACGCGCCTTTTTTACTGTGGGCTATCTGCTTTAGCCCCGCCGGATACCGGGCGCTTTGCCTTGCCGCCGGTCCGGATGATCCCTTTCAATAAACCGCCGCATGCCTTCGGCAATCTCCGGGGTATGGATCAGCCGGTTGAAACATTCCGCCTCAATGCGCAACCCTTCCGGCAGCGGGAGCCCAAACCCCCGGACCGCCGCTTCTTTGTCCGTGCGGATGGCCGGCTGGGGCAGTCCGCAAATAAATCCTGCCAGTTCTATAGCCCGTTCCAGTGATTTCCCTTTTGGCACCACTTCGTTGACAAGTCCGATGCGTTCGGCTTCCCGCGCGTCAATGACGCGGCCGGTAATGATTAATTCCATGGCGCGGCCCATGCCGATAATTCTCGGCAACCGTTGGGTGCCGCCGTCCCCCAGGCCGATATTCCACCGGCGGCAGGTGACGCCGAAAGTGGCATGTTCTTCCGCGATGCGAATGTCGGCGAAACAGGCCCATTCCAGCCCTCCGGCATAGGCCACCCCGTTTACCGCCGCAATGATTGGCTTGTAAATATCCGTCCAGCGGCTGGGGCCTAAAATGCCGGGCCGCTCCCCGCGGTTATGAGCCGCGATCTCACCCGGCGTGGTGGGAACAAGCCGCTCCCCTGCCTTGATGTCTCCGCCAGCTGAAAATGCTTTATCCCCTTCTCCTGTGATAATGGCCACCTTGGCGGTGTCATCCTCGCGGAAGTCGCTCCATGCCTGAAGCAGTTCCCGATGGGTCTGCGGTCCGACGCAGTTACGCACTTCCGGCCGGTTAAATTTGATGATGGCGATTTCTTCCCGGCGCTCGTAGATAATTTCTTTAAAATCCATGTCCATCTCCTTTTTTGGGATACGATCATGTCATGATGCAGTAATGCCCTAAATAAGTTCTTATAAAAAAATCAGATTCAAAAAAAGATTTTTCTTCATTTTTTTTTGTAAGCGCCGCTTGTTTTTTTATGCCGAGTGTGGTCAAATATCTTTCCTGATAAAATCATAATCCAGAACTTCAAACACTTATCGCTTTATTGAGAAATTACAACAGCCGTTTATAAAACAAATTGTCCGCACACACTTTAACAAAGAAAGGAACGCACATGGCACAGCAGATTGCAGACCGGAGAGACGTTGATTTTGTCCTGTATGAACAGTTCGACACCGAGGCGCTGACCAAGCATCCCCGGTACAAGAGCATGAACCGCAAGATGTTCGACATGATCATCACCGAGGCCCGGAATTTTGCGGTCAAGGAAATCCTGCCGGTCAATGAGGAAGGGGACCGGATCGGCCTGAAGTTTGAAAACAACCAGGTGACCGTGCCGGAATGCTTCCACCGGCCTTACGCCCTGCTTCGGGAAGGCGAGTGGATCGCCATGACAGAAGATCCGGAGATCGGCGGCCAGGGCCTGCCCCACATTATCGCCCAGGTGGCTGCGGAATATATCGTGGGCGCGGATTTCTCCTTTGGGGCCTTCGGATTCGCCACCCACGGCGCAGCCAAAATGATCGAGATTTTCGGCACGGAAAAACAGAAAGAGCTGTACTTGGGCAAAATGTATTCCGGCCAGTGGGGCGGCACCATGGTCCTGACCGAGCCGGAAGCGGGATCGGATGTGGGGGCGCTCACCACCACGGCCAAGAAAAACGCCGACGGCACCTATTCCATCTCCGGCAATAAAATTTTCATCACCTGCGGGGAACACAACCTCACGGAGAACATCATTCACCCCGTGCTGGCCCGCATTGAAGGCTCGCCCGCAGGCACCAAGGGCATTTCCCTGTTTATTGTTCCCAAAATCTGGGTCAAAGACGACGGCACACTTGGCGAGCCCAATGACGTGGTGTGCACAGCCATTGAGGAAAAACTGGGCCTCCACGCCAGCCCCACCTGCCAGCTCACTTTCGGCGGCAAGGGCAATTGCCGGGGCGTGCTGCTGGGTGAGGAAAACAAGGGTATGCGGGTCATGTTTCACATGATGAACGAAGCCCGGCTGGGGGTCGGGGCGCTGGGCCTGTTTAACGCCTCCTGCGCCTACCTCTACGCCGTGAACTATGCAAGAGAAAGAATCCAGGGCCGTGATCTGGCCGACATGCTCGCCAAGGACGCGCCGTCCGTGAACATTCTCCGGCATCCGGATGTCCGGCGCATGCTGCTCTGGATGAAGGCACATTCGGAAGGCATGCGCAGCTTCGTATATTATGTGGCGTCCCTGTTTGATAAAATGACGTGCACGGATGACGAAGCGGAAAAAACCAAGATTGATGATTTTATCGGGCTCCTGACCCCCATCATCAAATCCTATTGCACGGACCGGGGGTTTGAGGCCACGGTCCTGGCCATGCAGGTTTACGGCGGATACGGCTACACCCGGGATTATCCGGTGGAGCGGCTGATGCGGGATTCCAAAATCAATTCCATTTATGAAGGCACCAACGGCATTCAGGCCATGGATTTGCTCGCCAGAAAAATGGGCATGAAAAAAGGCGCGATATTCATGGAGTTTCTGGGCGAAATTCAGAAAACGATCGCCGCCGGAAAACAAATCAAAGGCAACGCCGAACTGGCGGAAGCGCTGGAGGCAACAGTGAACCGTCTGGGCGGTGTGGCCATGCATATTGGGCAGATGGCCATGTCGCTGGATTTCAAGGTGGCGTTCGCCCATTCGTCCACATTCCTGGAAGTGATGGGAGACGTGATCATGGGCTGGATGCTGCTGTGGCGGGCCAATGTGGCCGCGCCCAAACTGGCGGCCATGGCGGGTGACGCCGCCGGCGACGCACGTCTGGAAATTATCAACAAGAACAAAAACGCCGCGTTCTATGAAGGGCAGGTGCAGACGGCCCGGTATTTTATCCAGACCATCCTGCCGGTGACGACCGGCAAAATGAAATCCATTGAAGTCGGCTGCAAGGCGGTGGTGGAGATGCCGGAAGCGTCCTTCGGGGGATGATTTTTTAGCGGTTATTTGCATTTTGAAAAATGGGCCGGCAAAAGCATATTTTGCAGGCCCATTTTTTATTTTTACGCTTTTATATTCAGTAGCCAATTTATATCTATTTGATTTTTTGATATTATTGAATATTTATCTTTATAATATGAAAAATGTCTGTTAATGGATATTAAATCCGCTGTGCTGAAAAAAAGTGAATGACTGATTGTTTTCTATAAATGCTGTCGGGAGGAAAAAAAGTGAATAATAAGAGATTCTATTTGGCTGCGTTGCTTTTGGTGATGCTGATCGTCGGCGCCGCAGGCGCTTTACCAGTCTATGGAAACACCAGCAGCCCGTCAATTTCTGAAGGCAGACCGTTGCCCAGCTTTAAAATGAATATGACGTTAAGTCCGGAGATGATGCAATATCTCGGCCTGGAAGCCGGGCCTGAGTTTACATTAAGCCAGATTCGTTCCAAAATTGTTGTGATCGAAGTACTCAGCGCGCTTTGTGAGGATTGCCACAAAAATGCGCCCCAGGTGAACAAGCTTTTCAATATTATTTCAAATGATCCGGAGCTGAATCCCAATGTTAAAATGATGGGCATTGCGGTGGGCAATGACGCAAAGATGGTGGCGGCGTATAAAGATACGTACAAAGTGAAGTTTCCGATTGTTACGGATCCGAAAGAAGATATAAACAAGCTGCTTGGCAATGTGGCGACCCCGACGATCATTATGGTGGACAGCAAGGGAATGGTTCTGTTCATTCACGGCGGTGAGATTGATGATATGGATATGATACTGGGTGCTATCAGAACCTTTATTTCAAAAAAATGACGATGGCGGTGATCGGAT
>DAIEHU010000212.1 GCA_027353395.1 Desulfobacteraceae bacterium | reverse complement strand
GGTGGACAGGGGAAACCCGTGATTGGAACCCGCCTGGAAAAGTCTGGCTGAATAAAAGCCATAAGCACCAATTGCCGCCCGATCAGTTAAAAAAAGCGGCATAACCCATTTTTTTTAGAAGAGCGTTTAGCTGTTTTTTTTTATTTTCCGAGGCGACAACTTGCTTGACAATCACCGTTCAAAATATCAGGAAGGTATTCGGGCGGGCAAGCGGTTTGCCCCTGAAGGATTGGATTTTTCAGGGGCAGTTCGAGCGGTTATACAGGATGGACATTAAGCGACCCTTCAATATCCTGGGAAGACAGGGCGTAAAGGGTATCAAGAAAGGCTGTGAAAAATCCGCCGGGTTTGCGGCTGACCCTTGCCGCCAGATCGCCGCAAAGCCCGTAATATCCCAAGGAAGCTGCGGTTGCGGAAACGAGATCTCCGTCTGCCCTAGCGCAGAAAGCGCCTGTGACGGCGGAGAGGCCGCACCCGATGCCGGTGACTTTGGTCATCAGCGGATGGCCGTTGGCGATCTGGAATACCTGCCGGCCATCGGTGACGAGATCTTCCGGCCCCGAAACCGCAAGAATGCAGCCCAATTTGACGGCCAGTTTTTTAGCGTCATGAATCATGTCCGGAGTGACGGCCAGGGAGGTGTCCACGCCCCGGGTCCGGATATCCGCCCAGGCCAGGGAAAAAATCTCCGATGCGTTTCCCCGGAGTACGGATATGTCCACCTCATCCATAATGTGCTTGACGGTGTCTGTCCGGAATTTTGTGGCCCCTGCCCCCACCGGGTCCAGCACCACCGGGATGCCTTTGCGGTTAGCCGCTTTTCCGGCCAGAATCATGGAAACCACCCAGTCACTCTGCAATGTGCCGATGTTGAGCACCAGGGCGTCGGCAAGGCCGGTCATTTCTTCGACCTCTTCCGGAGCGTGGGCCATGACAGGCGAAGCCCCCGCCGCCAGAAGGATGTTGGCCGTTGAATTCATCACCACGAAATTGGTGATGTTGTGGATCAGTGGCGATGTGGCCCGGACCTTTTCAAGCAGGTCTCCGGTGATTTGTTTCATGTTCAAAGCAACGTCCCCGTTATTTTTTCGGATATCCCACCGTTTGCGCGAGAATGACTTTCTGGTTTAACGGCAACCCCATTTTCTTTTCCAGGGCCGGCTTGTCAACATATCCCCGCACCACAGTCGCAAGACCTTGGGACGCGCAGAACAGGTAGACATTCTGGCTGATAAAACCCGTATCCGCACCGGCGTACAGGGCCTTTTCCAGTTCGGTTTCCCCGGCGACCTTTGAAAAATCGGCTACATACACAAGGTTTAGGGGGGCTGTGGCGACAAAATCCTGTTTTCCGGTTTGCTTCCGGATATCTTCTTTCAAAACCAGGACCAGACTGTTTTTTTCAGCGTCATAGCGATAGAGGCCATCGGCGGTGGCGGCATAGACATCAATTTCCTGACGGTTTTTGGCGGATGGCGCGGTCCGTTTTCCGGATGCGGGCCGGTTGACCCCGAAAGCGGCCCAGAGAAGGCTGGACAGAACTTGAGCGGACAGTTTTTCCGTGCTGAATTCACGGGACGTGCTTCGATTTTTCAATGCCTGCATCAGGGGTTTACCGCCGTCGGTCTGCGGCGCCGGAAGCCGAATGGACGGGCCAGATTCGGCGAACGTCAGGGCCGGACGCACACATGCGGCGGCCAGTATCAGACACACAATGATAAAGGATGACAGCGGTTTCATATTTTCTCCTTTCATTTGCAGCAGGTGAATCAATGTTCCGGCATCGCCAGAAAATCACACAAATCCAATTTGTTGAATCCGGATGCCACAATAATTTCTTTTTGCTGTTTTTTTAAACGCTTGATCCTGGCTTCAATTTTCAGGGCAAGGCGTCTGTCAAAAACGCCGCACTGATACACCAGAATTATTTCCCGGCAGGACCGGGTAAAACGCGCGCATTTGCTCCGCTTTTCCCGGTGTTCCCTGACCCGCCTCTCAACATGGGTGGTGATTCCGGCATACAGAGCGTTTCTTTCGTTCCGGAGCAGATAGACCCACCAGACGGAATTTTTCATCGCCTTGTCTTCCAGCTTTTCGCTATCCTTCCGGCCTCAATTCTTCCAGCAGCCTGTCCTTGTTTTCCCAGAGCCGGTTCACCCACTTCTGAAACCGCTCCCGGAAGCCCGAGTCGTCGAAATAGTCGCCCAGAATTTCATCCGTGATGGCCATCTGCCGGATGCGAATCCGCACCGCCGACACCCGGCCGCACATAAAATTCCAGAGTCCTGTCGCCTCAGGCTCATAGGAGATGGTCACATCCAGTATGGCGGACAGATGCTCCCCCATGGCGGAAAGCACATACGCGATTCCCCCGGCCTTGGGCCGCAACAGGTGTTTGTATGGCGAATTCTGCCGCTGATGTTTTTCGGGACGGAACCGGGTGCCTTCCACAAAATTCATCACCGCTACCGGCACGTCCTTGAAGCGTTCGCAGGACTTCCGGGTGGTTTCGATGTCTTTGCCTTTAAGATTTGGATTTCGTTCGATAAATTCTTTGGAATAACGTTTCATATAGGGATAATCCAGCGCATACCAGACAAAATTAAAAATCGGGAGCCAGGCCAGTTCCTGTTTCAGAAAAAACCGGAAATAGGGAATGCGGTTATTAAGGATGAACTGGAGCACCACGATATCCGCCCAGCTCTGGTGATTGGACAACACCAGATACCATTTGTCCATGGAAAGACCCTCATCCCCCTGGATGTCCCAATCAATATTGTTGACAAGTTTTAAAATAAGCTTGTTGCACGACGCCCACCGGGTGCAGATAAAATTTAAGGCCGCATTGACGGGCTTGCGGATGGACGCTGCCGGAACCAGCAGCTTGACCAGCGCAAAGGGGATTAAGAACACGAGCCAGAACAATAAGTTGACGATGACCAGTATGAGGGCGATAATGCCGCGAACCGTGCCCGGCAAAAAACTCAGCATGTGTATCTCCTGTCTGTTGAGGCTTTCTAACGGCAGCAACCGGGAGCCCTATCACCGGATACCGCAAATGATGATTTCAATCCGGTTGGCCGGGAGCCCCTTTTTGGGGGCTTGGGGCTTCTTTCATATCCGCTGACAACTCTTTGATTCTTTGGGAAATATCCCTGACGTTCATGGTCCGGTGGTCTATCCACCATTTGGCGTCAGTGAACCGCCGCCATTCATCGATAAACATCTCAAAAGCCTTCGCAGAGATTTCTTTTTCCGCGTCACTGGTAAATTTCAGGCTTTTTTGAAGATAATCGACTTTTTGCATCATTTCCTCACGGATTTTGACAGCCCAGGAAATCATTTTTTCGGTGCCGTTCAGGTCCGGAAATCCGCTGTCCTGCTGCCGTCCGGCCCGTTCCGCCGTTTGCCGGCTGAAATAGGCTTTTTTGCATGCGTCGCAATACCAATCTTTCTTGTCCGCGACAAACAGGTTTTGTTCGTGGCTTTCAAACAGCGCCACCTTGAATGGGGTCCGGCATGTGCGGCATTTCACTTCATAGGTTTGGGCGTTCCGGGTCATTGAAATCAAAGGGGCCATGGGACTGGCCGCGTCCTTATGCTTAAGATTTACGGATGCGCCGGTGCACTCGGCGAGGGGGTGATGATCAAGTCAATCCGACGGTTCCGCGCACGGCCTTCCTCGGTTTCATTGGAGGCCAGTGGCCTCTCAGGCCCGAAACCCAGGGCGATGATTTTGTCTGCCGGAAGGGTCTGGCCCGCGATGAGATATTCCCGGACCGCATCGGCCCGCTGCTGGGAAAGATGCTTGTTGAGTTCAGGCGTGCCGGTGCAATCGGTATGGCCTTCAATGAGCAGCATGGGCTCGCCAAAATTACGAATGGCGCGCCGCACTTTGCTGAGCAGCAGGTAATTCTCGGGCATAATCGTCGCCTGACCGGCGGGGAAATGCATGTCTTTCAGGCGAATGACCACTTGATTCCCTTTCTTGAAGACTTCCGCCTCATTCTTGTTAAAATACCGCTGGATTTCGGTGAATATTTGGTCGAATTCCTGAAGCGCGGCCTGCTGGTCTTCCGATGCCTGGGATTTCGCCAGAACATTTTCCTTTTCAGCCTGTTCAACTTGTGAATGGCCCTCCAGCATTGCGATCTGGCGGTTTAATTCAGCGATCCGCTGTTCGTAATCCGCCTTCATGTCTTTATTTTCATCCCGGAGTGTTTTTATTTTTTCCGTCATGAACAGGTTGTCCGCATGGAGCGACTCAATGGATTTTTCAATATTGTCCACCTGAATATAAAATTTCTGATCCCGCATGTCCTGAGCGCCCAGTTTCTGGGTGAATCCCGCCAGGGTGTCCTCAATATACAGGGCGATTTCCTCCGGCGTCATGTTCCGGATGCCTTTGCACTGATCGGCGATAGAAATGGCGCGGTGCGCCATAAACAGATCTTCCTTCGCCATTTTCAACATTTCTTCCTTGGCGTAAGGGTGGGCTGAGATAAATGCATCGGTTTCCGACAGCATTTTCCGGGCCTGAGCGAAGGATTCCGGCGCATATTGGATAATTTCATCTTCCTCCGCCTTTTTAAGGATGCCCCTCACTTCACCAATGGCTTCCGTCTTGATGGCGCGCATTTCCAGCTTCCGGTAGGCGTTTTTAACTTCAGGCGCATTTCGTTTTGTGTAGCTGATATTGTTGTATTCAATGCCCCGGGTCAGATCCACAAATTTTCTTTCAATATTTTCATAATCCTTGACCATTTTAACGGCGCCGGCGATGCGCGCCATGCGGCGGCTTTCAATGACCTCCGGTATCAGATCATGGGCAAGCTTCACGTTTTTTTCGGCAGTCTGAAGATAATCACGGGCGGTGTAAATAGCCGCTGCGCTATCCGGAGCTGAAACCCCCTGCTCCACATCGGTTTTGGCTTTCAAATAAGCGGCCTCGGCTTTGGCGAACATGTCCGGCGACAATACGGGGAAATCCTTTTGCCGGGCGAGAGCCATCTCCTTTTCAAGTTTATTGACCGCTTCAACCGGGTCGGCCGTCGCCTGTTGATCCACTGGCGTCCGATGGATGACGCCGCACGCGGTGGTCAATGCAGCGGTAAAAATCAATAACATCAATAAACCAGATGCCCCGGCCGGGTATATATGTCGCATTTGGCGTCTCCTTGAGCGTCACGTAGTGAACGATTTCTTAAAGCGGGGATTATATCGCATCGGTCATGTTTTGACCAGAGGATTTGATGGGTATACGGTGAGAATTAAATTCCG
>DAIEHU010000211.1 GCA_027353395.1 Desulfobacteraceae bacterium | reverse complement strand
TTAGAGACGCGTTCTTTATTTATTCCAATCCCAAATCATAGCGCTATCTTCGTTGGCTCGTCTTCGGCTCCTCAACGTACTAAATGTACGCCGCCGTCGCCTCAATCCTCACCGCCTTGATATCATCTTTGATTTGGAATTGGAATTATCCATTGATTTCCTGGAGCATCAGGGCGATTTCAGCCGCGATTTCGGTTGCCTCGGTCCTGGATTTCTCATCCAGATAAGGCTCGGCGGAGATTTCCGGTTTATCTTCCATATTGAGAGACTGTCTTTCCGGGGCGGTGATCCGCATCAGCCTGCCGTCGCAATTGATAAATAGGGAAAATTTGATTTCAAGATCAAAATCAAACCGGACCGAAACCTCCCCCTGGCATACCACAAGCGCCCCCTTGATGTATTTCACGTTTTCGTGAACATCCACGTCAAAATGCTGCTTAACGGCTGTTTTGACGGCATTCCAATTTAAATGGTCACGGATGGCGTCAATGAATCCGGTTTCCGCCATATGCATGATTTTCGGAAAAATGATCCGCACGTTTTCCATCATCAATCTTTCATAAAATGAACCGGACGTCAGTCCGGTTCAGGACAATTTGAGCCGGTTCGTCAGTTCCACAGCCAAGTCCAGATAGGCCATGGCCCCGAAGGACATGACATCATGAACGCCCACCGGCTTGCCCACAGCAAACGCATCACGCACCGCCCGGCAATCGGGAATATGGGACGACAGCATAAAATTCTCAAGGGGTTTCAGGGTGTCATCTGGAAATGTTTCCAGGGCGTCCCCCGCCTGCCCGCCCTGATTTAATACAATGCCTGCCACTTTCAAGCGGGCCTCCCCCTTTTCCCGCACCGCCTGTATTAGAGAAACAAGTTTTGTGATTTCAGATAGTTGAACTGGAAGGCGAACAGGAAAACGAATATCCACGTTTAGCGGTATCAAAACCCAGTCCGACGCCAGTAAAATGCTTTTTAAGAGATTCGGCATGGCTGCGGGGGTATCGATAATGATATAATCAAAATCAGGGACGGCCGTCTGCAGCCGATCCCGCAAATGAAAGGCGTGGCCGTCCATTTCGCCAAACAGAAAATCAGCCTTCGAAAAATCCGCACCCGCAGGCAGAATTTTCAAAAAAGGCAAAGCGCTGGCCAATATACCCTGGCTAAGCCGTGCCCGATCGGTCATCACCCCATAAAAACCGGGCGATTTCAAAGGCGCGGTCAGCAGACTGGTGCCATAGCCGGCCTGCTGACCCGGATCGCAATCTATCAGCAAAGTCCTTTTCTCGCAGACGGCTAAAGACACCGCCAGATTGACGGCGATTGCGGTTTTACCGGCCTGTCGCACAGGCGTTGCAATAGCAATGGTATGGGTCATATCACCCCTGTATGGTTCGGATGGGTGTTCCCATCCGGAAACATGAAAATATGCTTACGAATTTATAAAAAAACAGCCGGAAATACAAGTTAAAATAATTCCCTTTTGTGTTTGACGGATGAAATGATTATTTGTAACCTGCCCAGACAGGAGCCCTGAATAAGATCCGCTTCAGCGATCTGTAACAATAACCGTACACAAACTTTTGTTCCACCGGAGCGCCGCATACACATGGACACTGTTATTTCATCGCGTATTGAAAAACTTCGTCAAGATATGGCCATTCTCAAACTCGACGCCTTCCTGGTGCTGATTGGGGAAAACCGCCGGTATCTGAGCGGCTATACCGGAGAAGACACCCAGTTTGACGAATCCGCCGGGGCGCTCATCATATCCCGGGATCATCTTATTCTGGCCACGGATTCCCGGTTTGCGGAGCAGGCGAAAATGGAATCACCGCTGTTTGAAGTCCTCTGTTATCAGAAAGGGCTGATGAAGGAACTTCCACAGATATTGAAACGCATTCATGTCCGGCGGCTGGGCATTGAAGGGGCGCGCATGTCATACAGCCAGTTTGTTAAACTGCGCGACGAGCTGAAAATGCAGCAGATATCCATTGATATGCAGGATACGGTGCATATGGTGGAACGTCAGCGAATTATTAAAAGCGATGATGAAATTAACGCCATTAAAAAAGCCGTTGCAGCGGCGGAATCGGATTTCAACCAGTTTTTGCAGGAACTCCGCCCCGGCATGACCGAGCATCAGGCCGCATGGCGTCTGGAGCAGAAAATGCGGGACGCAGGCGCCGACGCCTTATCCTTTCCGGTGATATCGGCATTTGGGAAAAACAGCGCCCTGCCCCATGCCATTCCCGGCAATACCCTGCTGAAAAAAGGCATTCCTCTGCTCTTTGACTGGGGCGCACGCCTGAACGGATATTGCAGCGATATGACGCGGACCGTCTGCCTGGGAACGCCGGATGCGCAATTTGATAAGATTTTCACCATCGTCTATGACGCCCAGCAAAAAGCCATTGAGTCCATCCGTCCGGGCGCAAGTTCAAAACAGATTGACGCTCTGGCCCGAGATCATATTCATGCCAAAGGATATGGCGATTTTTTCGGACATGGCCTGGGGCATGGTGTGGGTTTGGCGATACATGAGCCGCCATCCATCAGCCCGCTGGCGGAAAAAGATATCATTCTTGCAGAAAACATGGTGTTTACGGTGGAACCCGGCATTTATCTGCCGGAATGGGGCGGCGTCCGGCTGGAAAATATGGTGGTGGTGAGAAGCGGCGGAAGAGAGGTATTGAATCAACTGGAAATACAAATTCAGCTCATGGAATGATGGAATGATGGAATGATGAAAAAACCCATGCCCGCTGAAGCCATTGACGGATTGATCGACACCTATATCAACTACCTGGTGGTTGAAAAAGGCCTGTCAGACGCCACCATTGAATCCTATTCAAGCGACCTGAAACAATACACTGCATTTTTAAATCAATACACCATCAATCACATAGAAGCATCAGATACCACGGTTATCCTGAAATACCTGATTATCTTAAGGGACGAAGGGCTGTCCACCCGTTCCAGAGCCAGGCACCTGGTGACTCTGCGGGGATTTTATAAATTTCTGATTCAGGAAAAAATCCTGAAAAAAGATCCCACGGACATCGTCGATCTTCCCAAAATCGGCATGAAACTGCCGGATGTCTTATCGGTTGAGGAAATCGAATCCATTATCAACGCCCCGGATGTCCTGAAGCCCAAAGGATTGCGAGATGCAGCCATGTTTGAACTCCTGTATGCCGCCGGATTGCGGGTCAGCGAACTGATTTCTGTCAAGCTTCAGGACGTCAACCTGGAAGTTGGATTTGTGCGGACTTTCGGAAAGGGATCAAAAGAACGTATCGTTCCCATTGGCAGCCATGCCCGGGAAAAGTTACGGGATTATTTGGCCACCGCCCGGACGGCTCTGATGAAAAATCAAACTGGCAAATTCCTGTTTGTGGCTCATGCCGGAAAACCCATGACCCGTCAGGGTTTCTGGAAGCTGTTGAAAAAATATGCGCTGATGGCGGGCATCACAAAAAGCATCACCCCCCATTCGTTCCGGCATTCATTCGCCAGCCATATGCTTGAAGGCGGCGCGGATTTGCGCGCAGTCCAGATGATGCTGGGGCATGTGGATATTTCCACCACCCAGATTTATACCCATGTGGCCAAAGACCATTTGAAACGGCTTCATGAGCAATATCATCCCAGAGGATGATCAATTTATTGCGGTTTCGATAAAACACCCGCTTTGTCCCCCGAATCCGGCTTCACCTTCCTTTTCAGGAGGTGCCGGCGCCGGGATTTCATTCTCGCTGCCTTCCGGATATGGCGCGCCGTTTGACACGCCAATGGCGTCCAGATCAAACCCTCCGCTGCCGAATGTGGGGTATGGATCATAAATCGCATGGCCCTGGCTGTCCAAACAGGTTCCATCCCCCACGATATCAATAATCCGGACACAGGTGATCCGGGAAAGATCCACCTTTCCGGACTGAACTTCCTCCTGACCTGACAAATTCGAGAGATCAAACGGGGTTCCATAACCCTGGCGATATTTCCCGGCAAGACCGTTGATCAGGGTCGCGTCCACGCTGCCATATGTGCTGACCGGATCAGGCGTAAGGGAAACATTGGGAAACCTGACAAAATCAATGCCGTTACTGGATACTTCCACATATGCGAGTTCCAGGTTATAGTCATTAAATGCGTTTTCAAACACGGCGAAATCCCACCCGGATTCATTCCGGATGGGCGGGTCAAAGGTCAGCGTAATCTGGCCGCCCTCCCCTAAAGAAACAATATCAAAAGACGTGCCGGATGCAGCTCCCAGAGCCAGGGCCGGGGTTTGCCAGACACTGTCAACGTTTTTTCCAGTCTTGTAATCCTTATATCCGCTGGCCCAGTAAAGGAAAGCCGGATCATTCATGGGAATGGCCTGGGATCCGGCCTGTCCCGCGGGGGGCGAATAGGAAACCGCATGGGACGGGGATGATGATGCGAAAATCGGAATGATCAAAAAATACAAAAACACCATCCGGATATTGATTTTTGTATGCAGAAAACGGCTGTTGCCGCTGGTTAAAGCCAGGTCCACCGGACACCTCCGAATATATTGCGATCAGGCATGGGATAATATTGCTCACTGTAGGCGCTGGTTGAATACAATTTATTGAAAATATTATTAATTCCAGCAAAAACCGTCCAGTTTTCGTGACGCCAGGTCAATTTGCTGTCAAAAACCATATAATCTCCCAGTTTCCGGTAATGGGTATTCATCAGATCATTGCCGTCGTATCTGGCCCCGGAATAAATGCTGGAGAGCGCCAGTTCAAATCTTTCCGTAAATTTCCAGTTCACGCCTGCGGACACCACATGCGCGGGAACCAGGGGAATTTTGCTGTTTTTCCCTGCAAATTGCGCATCTGTGAATGTATAATGACCCCACAATCCGACAGATTCCAAGGGATTCACCTTCACATCGGCCTCAAACCCCTGCCGAATGGTTTTATCTTTATAATTCCGGTTGATATCACTGTAATAAATCTCATCATCAATGCGCATATCAAATGCGGAAACCGTCACGGCCATCCACTTATCGAAATTCCGGCGGCCGCCAATTTCAAAATCAACGCCTTTCTGAGGTTTCAATCCCTCTTCACATTCTGCAAATTCATCAACATTCGGGATACGAAAACTGGTGGCGTAATCAGCAAACACAGAGGCGTTTTCATTAACCGCATAGGTGGCGCCAAGAGAATAGGCGCTGTTGTCAAATGTCCGCTTCTGGGCGTCACCATTGACCCACATGCGAGCGTCACCAAACAGTTTTTTATCATCGGTACGGAAACGTCCGTCATAGGTATTATACCGGGTTCCGGCGTTGAGCAT
>DAIEHU010000210.1 GCA_027353395.1 Desulfobacteraceae bacterium | reverse complement strand
CCGAATGCAACCACCACCAGAAGATCAGGGGCGAGTCCTGAGATGATGCCATAAAATTCATCCGTTTTAACCGACAGCGGCTGTAATACCGGATAACCCAGGGCGATCGCTGCTGTTTTTACCGGAGGCGCATTGATTTTCCGGCCCCGGCCCTTGGGCTGGTCCGGCCGGGTGACCACCAGGGACACCCGGCAGCCGTAATCATGCAGGGATTTAAGGCAGGGTACGGCGAAATCCGGGGTTCCCATAAACACCACATTAAGCGGTTTCTTCATTCCGGAGCGCCTTTTTGCGTCTGTTTTTATAAAGCTGCCGTTTGAGGGCGCTCAAGTGGTCAATGAACAGAATACCGTTTAAATGATCAATCTCGTGCTGAAGGATAACAGACAAAAGCCCATCGGCTTCAATGGCCACCGGATTGCCGAACCGGTCGAGCCCCTTTGTGACGGTAAACGCATAGCGCTTCACGTCCGCCCGGTAATCCGGGACACTCAAGCATCCTTCATTTTCCGAGATCATCTGTCCTTCCGCGGAGACGATCTCCGGATTAATCAGCACGGAATAGTCTTTTTTATCCGCGTCAGCCGCAGGGTCAAATACAATGAGCCGCTTGTCGATGCCCGCCTGAATAGCCGCAAGCCCGACGCCGGGAGCATCATACATGGTTTCGGCCATGTTCTCGATGACGGCCTGAAGCGTATCATCAAAAAGGGTCACCGGATGGACGGGCTGCTTTAAAAATGGGTCCGGATAAGTCAGAATTCTTAGCAAAGTCATAATTTTTCCATGAATTGTTAGCCGGTTGAGGAAAAGATATCCCGGCCAGTTTGAATGTCTTTGGCGATTTGCGCGGATAATTCGTCAATGCCTGCGAATTTCTGTTCATCCCGGATACGCTGGATAAAATTGACCCGGATATCTTGGTTGTATAAATCGCCTTTAAAATCCAGCAGATGGACTTCAACGGTAAAGAGATGATCGTCAAATGTGGGGCTGTATCCGATATTAGCCACTCCTTGATATTTTCTACCCCGGCACTCCACCGTCACCGCATAAACCCCGGCTTTCGGGCAGAGTTCATCCATGAGGTGGATGTTGGCTGTCGGAAAACCCAGCAGCCGTCCCCCGCGATTGCGGCCGGACACCACCTTGCCGCGGATCTGATAATAACGCCCCAGGAGCGCAACCACTTCATCAACTTTTCCGGCCATGACGGTTTCACGAATCCGGGTGCTGCTGATGCGTTCAAATTTGTGACGGGAGCCAGGAATCCAATCGGTCACAATGATTTCATATCCGAATTGCTCAGCATATTGTTTTAAAAATGCGACATTCCCCTGCCGGTCCTTGCCGAATGAATAATCCTTGCCGATGACGATGGCCTTGAGGCCGATGGTTTTGACGAGGATGTCTTCCACAAATTGCCGGGCGGTGATGGCGGCGAAGGTTTTATCAAAAGGAATGCAGATCAGGACGTCAATGCCGGTTTTTTCAATCAGTTCCATTTTTTGTTCATATAATGTAATCAGGGGAGGTGTTTTCTTTTTTTTCAACACCCGCATGGGGTGGGGGTCAAAACTGATGGCCACGGAGGTTCCCTGGATGGATTCAGCTTTTTCAATCACCTGGTGAAAAAGCGCCTGATGTCCTTTATGCACCCCGTCAAAATTGCCGATGGTCACCACCGGCCGGATGAATGGCTGCTGTATGGCGTTTAAATCTGTAATGACTTTCATTTTTGAAAATTACCAATTTGAATAGATTGCACTTGACACAAACTTTTTATGGCTATATAAAAAAAAACTTCTTTGAAAGCAACGGTTCTTTTTTACGTTTTTAAATTTGCCGAAGTGGCGGAATTGGTAGACGCGCTAGGTTCAGGGTCTAGTGGGCGTACGTCCGTGGGAGTTCGAGTCTCCCCTTCGGCACCACTTTTAAATCAATGGGTTAGCTTAAAATAAGCTGACCCATTTTTTTGTCTTTAAAATCTGGCCAAAGAATGTCATAGAGAGTTATCCGGCAATGCCGGAACCCAAAAGAACATGTGCCTCTGATTGGCTCCAACCCGCGTTCAGGTGAAAAAGTTATGATGGACCCCGCGCAGGATGTCCGGTATAACCAAAGAATCTCATGCCAACATGGGTTGAGGCTTTGCAATTGGCTTATTATCTTGCCGTTTGCTCACGGATCGTTCACCCACAGCCAGACCGGCCGGATCTGTGGACCCGCCGGAAAAAATAATCCGGAAAGGGAATAGCATATGACCTTCAAAACAGCATTCAAGGTTCTATTGGCAGGATGCATCGTATTTGTTTTGATTCAATTCGTTCCGGTGAAAAGAGAAAACCCCCCGGTTACAGCCGCAATATCCGCGCCGCCCGAAGTACTCAAAATCATCAAACGCTCCTGCTATGACTGCCATTCCAATGAAACCCGGTGGCCCTGGTATAGTAAAATCGCCCCTGTATCCTGGTTGGTGGGGAATGATGTGCGGGAAGGGAGGGAAAATATGAATTTTTCGGACTGGAACAAGTTATCCGTCGATGACCAGCTTTTTTTTAAAACAAACATCCTGAAAAAAATCACTAAGGACGAAATGCCGCTGTTTATTTATAAATTGGGACATCCCGGCGCCCGGCTGTCGGATGGGGATAAAGCAATCATTCAAAAATGGGTTTTGTCAAAGTAAACTAATGGTTAATCGCAAAAGTCATAGACCCGCACCCGGAATCCGGTAGGGGTTTTTAATGGCTTGCTTATTCGTGGTATTCAACACCTGCCATGATCGCATCCACAACGGCAGAATAATTGCCATCAAAATGATGACCCCCTGACAATACGATGATTTTTGCGCCTTTTTGGGAAATGTCCGGACACGCGCTGTCTTTTTCATCCCTGCCGCGCAGACACAAAATATTTTTGCCTGCCAGCTTGCGCACTTCCGGAAGCGTCGGATGCCCCTTGTCAACTGACTTGGTCAGCCAATAGTCGGATAGATGAAACTCGAAATTCGCCTCTCTGCTGAGGCCGAGCAAGACAATCAATGTGGTTTTATCCAGCAAATCCGGTTCCATCCGGCTGGCCATAAACGGCATGACATCCGCGCCAAGAGAATATCCGATGAGCATGACGCTCTCTTTTTTCCATAAATTCATATAATGCCGCACAATCCGGTTCAAATCCCCGGCGCAGCCCTCCGGAGACCGCTGGGTCCAGAAATATTTCAAGGAGTTCCATCCAACGACGGATATGCCGCGACCGGCCAGCCGGGCGCTCACTTCTTGAACCAGTTTGGCCCATCCGCCATCGCCGGTCAGCAAAACCGCCAAAACCTTATTCGCCGGTTGTTTGGCCGGCACTTCAATCAAAGGCAGGTCACACAAGGCGGATCCTGCTCCGACAAGCGACCCAAACGGAGGCAGCAAAAATAAAAAAAAACATAACCCCGCCACCAAGGATTTCATTTCGATACCGCCCCCTTGATCCCGCCGGAAATAAGCGCCAGCAGGCCTGTAAATACCTGGGGCATCGCGATGCCGCCTGTTGATGCAAGGTATTTCGGCTGCCAGACGGGATCGAATTTCTCCTTATATTGCCGTAACCCCTGAAAATTATAAAAATTCTCTCCATATTGAAAAACAAAAGCGCCCAGACGGTTCCATATCGGCGCCAGATTCCGGCTTTCCAGTCCGGAAAGCGGCGCCATGCCAAGATTGAACCATCTATACCCCTGTTGCTTTCCCCATAGCATCGTCTGGATAAACAGATATTCCATCACGCTGTTCGGAGTATCCGGCCGGTACCGCATCAGATCCGTGGAAAGTTCTTCCAGATCAGCTCCCTGCCACAGATTTGCGAAGGCGATGAGGTGATTGTTAAAATAGACCACAGCAGCCGGAAACCGCCGTATGTATTCATTTGAAAAGGAGCCCATAGAAAAACGTTTTTCCCGGGTGTTTTTCTCGGCAAGCCATGCATCTGAAATATCCCTAAATTCATCCATATGGGTCGCCACCTGTTCCGGGGGTATCACCTCGAAACGGCACCCTTCCTTTTCAAGCTTGTTCTTTGTATTGCGGAACATTTTGCGGTGGCTGCCCTCAAGCGAAAATTTGGACAATGGCACACGCCCTTCTTCCCCTATTTTGATCAGGGAAAGTCCCATATCCAGATAAATGTAGAGATTCTCATGGCCCACTTCGTAAAAAACGGTCCGCCCGCCGGATTTGTCCGCAAGCTCCCGGAAACGCCATGCCAGTTCCGGCCATTCCTCGCGCGGGCCTACCGGATCCCCCATGGATATCCAGTTGCGCCCGTTAATTCCATACATGATAAATGCATTCTCGTTTTCACTGAAAATAAAGCTTTTATCCCCCAGCAACGCGAGGTTCCCGGCCGTATCCGTGGATTTTCTGACAATCATTTCCGCTTTTTCCAATTCTTCCGGTACCGGTTTATGGTGGGACACCGGCTTTGGACGAAACATCAGGTACATCATCATAAAGAACGCCAGCGAAATCGCACCCGCCGTCCCTCTTAAAAAACGCGCGGCGTTAGCGCCGCTGGATGAAAAAGCGAACTTCCACCAAAGGCTGTTTTCGTATTCCACATGGCGATAGGCAATCAGCCCCAGCCAGATGGAAGCACCGGCCAAAATAAGAATCGCCGCGCCCCAGGCCGCATTAAACCGGTCGCTGAAAAGAGAAGATTTGCGGTAAAAATACCGCCGGTTGGGGAGCAAGCCAGCGCCGATCAGTGTCAATACAATCGCCTCTTCATAATCGAGGCCTTTAAAAAGAGAGGCAAAAATACCGACCATCAGCAGGACAAGGGTCAACACCCACGCGATATCGAGCCGGCGTTGCAATCCTCGCCCCAGAAATATGAGTCCCATACCGGCGATGCTGCCGATAAAATGCGAAAATTCAATGAGCGACAGGGGCAAAATAAATTTAAGAAAATCCAACCGGCCTTTCAATGCCGGAATAGCGCCTGAAATCAAAAGCACCATTCCGCCCACCATTGCGGCGATACCAAGAATCTGAGGCAATACCGGCGAAACCCACCGTCCGAAAACCTCAATCAACCGCCGGGATATAGCTCTGTGCCGCATCATTTCCTGGCCGCCCAATAGAAATACCGCCATCACCAGGGGCAGCCAATAATAAACGGCCCTGTAAACCAAAAGGGACGCAAAAATCAGGGCCGCCGGATGGTGCGAGGATAAAAGCACGACGGTCACTGACTCAAAAATTCCCATGCCGCCGGGAACCTGGCTGACCAGGCCGGAAAGCTGGGCCAGCATGAAAATTTGTAAAAAACCATAAAATGATTTTCCTTCGATTGGGCCC
>DAIEHU010000020.1 GCA_027353395.1 Desulfobacteraceae bacterium | reverse complement strand
ACAATCCGGAACCCCGGACGACAGCGGCAAAGAATATGGACATGGACGATTTCGCCGCGCATCGGGGCTTGCTAAAGATGCCGGTGAACGGTACCGTTATTACAAAATTCGGAAAATACATAGAACCCAACTCGGGCGCGGTGAATTTTCGAAAGGGCATCGAAATTAAAGCCCCGCAAGGTACGCCGGTACGGGCCGTATTTTCCGGGCAAACCGTATTTTCAAGCTGGCTCAAGGGATACGGCAATGTTATTATCATTGCCCACGGAGAGCATTTCCATACGGTATACGCCCATGTTGATGCGGTCCTTACCGCCAAGGGCAAACCCGTGGAAGCCGGCGAGGAGATCGCCACAGTGGGTGACAGCGGCTCCATGATCGGGCCGTCTTTGTATTTTGAAATCCGTCATCAGGGAAGTTCCGTAAACCCCCTGGATTGGGTAAAATAAAAATTAATAAGGAGAAATTGATGAGTCGAAAAAAGAAGCAGGTAATCAAGAATATTCTGCTGGTCATGCTGGTGGGCGCGGTGTTGGTTTCGGCCACGGGCGTCTATGGCGCTTTGAAGAAGAACAGCAATGAAACATATGAGGGGCTTAAGCTTTTTTCCGATGTGATTGCGGAAATTGAAAATAATTATGTGGAACCGGTCAAGACCAAAGATTTGATCGAAAAGGCGATTGAAGGCATGGTCAACAGCCTGGACCCCCATTCGGCGTTTTTGCCGCCGGAAGCCTTTGATGATCTTCAGTCTGAAACCAAGGGCGAGTTCGGCGGCCTCGGCATCGTAATCACCATGCGCGACAACCAGTTGACGGTAATTTCGCCCATTGAAGGGACACCGGCCTATAAAGCCGGTATCCTGGCCCAGGATATTATTGTTAAAATAAACGGCGAATCCACCAAAGACATGATGCTATGGGAAGCGGTAAAAAAATTAAGAGGCGAGCCGGGTACAACGGTGGAAATCACCATCTATCGGAAGGGCGCGCCGGATGTGATGGACCTTAAACTGGTCCGGGCCGTGATTCCCATGGACAGTGTCCGGGCATTGACGTTAAAGCCCGGTTACGGTTATCTGTGGATTACCAATTTCAGGGAAAATACGGTCGATGAGGTTCTAAAGGCGCTAAAAAAACTGGAAGCGGAAAATTCGCCATTAAAAGGGTTGATTCTGGATTTGAGGGACAATCCCGGCGGGTTGCTGGACCAGGCGGTTAAGGTATCGGATGTGTTTCTTGAACAGGGGACAATTGTCACCATCAAGGGCCGGGGTGGAAAAGAGATCGAAAAATACACGGCCCAGGCGGATCACCTGTCTGGCAACTATCCAGTGGTTCTCTTGATTAATGGCGGCAGCGCCAGCGCTTCTGAAATTGTCGCCGGCGCATTGCAGGACAACAAGCGCGCGCTGGTGATCGGGACGACGTCCTTCGGTAAAGGATCGGTTCAGACGGTGCGCCCGTTGCGAGACGGATATGCGTTGAAATATACCATCGCCCTGTATTATACCCCCAGTGGAAAGTCCATTCAGGCTGAAGGCATTAAGCCGGATCTGGTGGTCAAACGGCGGGTTCTGGATGAAACCGCCAATGATGGTTTTGACTCCGATTTGATCAAGGAAGGAGATTTGAAAAATCATCTGACATCCAGTCAGGAAGGAAAAACGGATCAAGCGGTGGAGAAGAAGCCGAAGGCTGCAAAACCGGATAAAGACGGCAAAAAAGACAGCGATAAGGACGACAAGGAAGCCACTGAAATTGAGAAGATCATGCGGCTGCGGGATGCCGTATATGAACATAGCTCAACAAATTCAAACGCCATGCTGCAGGATTCCCAGGTGAACCGGGCGTATGAAATTCTCAAAGGCTATTCGCTTTTCCAGGGAATGTCCCGGAAATAGACGCCGGAGCGGTTTGCCATGATTCGTTAATGGAATTCCATCAGAGATGACAAAAGGCGCATAGGTGTGAACCCTTTGCGCCTTTTCTATGATAATGCTGTTTCACCACCCAAAAGGTTTTTATGGTTAAGAAGACCCCATCCAGGAAAAAAGCATCCGCTAAGAAGCGCGCCGTAACATCATCCGGAACGCAATCCGTAAAAAAGGCCGCTCCCCGGAAGAAGGCGGCGGCGAAAAAGGTATCCGCAAACCGCATTCGGAAGCGGAAAACCGGAACGCATGCGAATAACCTGATGGAAACCATCGCAACGGCCTTGACCACGGTTTTTTTTGTCCTGTTCGCTTTGGGTGTCGCCTATGTCATCCTGCATTCCAAGGATGATGACACGCCCCATTCAAAAGTCCGGACAAATGCTGTAAAAAAAGCGCCGCCAGGGAAACTTCCAAAATCTGAAAAGCCCGAGTTTGAGATTTATCCGGAAAAGCCCGTTCCATCCGAACGGTCTGCGGCAACGCCTCCGGTAAAAGCGGCGGCTGGCGTTTTAAAAATTCCGCCGCCGGAAAGCCCCCGTATTCCTGATGGCGTTCTGCCAAAGGTAGCTATTATTATTGATGATTTGGGGTATGACCTATCAATGGCCAAACGGTTTATAAAACTCGGGGATGGCTTGACCTGCGCTGTTCTGCCGCAAAGTGTTTATGGAAGGCAGATCGCTGTGCTGGCGGAAGAAAGCGGGCATGAAGTGATGCTCCACCAGCCCATGGAGCCCAATGAGTATCCGATGGTGGACCCCGGGCCTGGCGCGCTGCTCTTGGACATGACGCCGGATGAGCGGATTAATCGCTTAACAGCCAATATCGACTCCATTCCGGGGGTTAAGGGCGTGAATAATCATATGGGCTCCAAGTTTACGACCCTGTCCGATGAAATGAATCAGGTGTTCACGGTGCTTAAAACCCGGGGCCTGTTTTTTGTCGACAGCCGCACCACAGCAGCCACGGTCAGCCGCTCCTCCGCCCAGTTATTTCATGTGCCCTTTGCCGAACGGGATGTATTTCTGGACCATGTCCGCGAGGAATCGCAAGTCCGTGCCCAGATTGCGCATCTGATCAATATCGCCGAGATACACGGAAAAGCGGTGGGGATCGGGCATCCCCATGAGGTGACATATCGCATGTTAAAAGAAGCCATGCCGGAGATAAAAAAAAGGGTCCACCTAGTGCCGGCATCCGCGATTGTGGAATTGTTTTAATTTTTTTAAAAAAATATCTTGCTTTTTCCAAATAATGTGGTAAAAGACATCCAATCAATAAAGGGCCGGTCTTAATTGCGGCCCAGTTTCGTTCTGAAGGAAATATCCATTTGTCACAGTGGCGTCCGACAGTTTGGAACCATGAGAATTATTTTTAAAAGGAGGATATCACGATGGCCAATGGAACAGTAAAGTGGTTTAACAACAGCAAGGGTTTCGGTTTTATTGCTCAGGAAAATGGCGGACCGGACGTGTTCGTTCATCATTCCGCAATCCAGGGAACTGGTTACAAGTCTTTAAATGACGGCGACCGGGTTACTTTTGACATCGAGCAGGGCCAGAAAGGGCCTGCCGCAGCCAATGTCACTGTAGTTTAACCTTACTTCCAAACAATTAGGGCATCCCTGCGCAATCGCGCAGGGATGCCCTTTTTTTATTCCGATGGGTTTTCCCCGCTCTTGCAATTTCCGGGTTGCGGCAATGGCCACCCATTCCTCGATGTTTAATACCTCAATGATCTCAAATCCTTGGCTGGTCAATTTATTTTCAATCATAGCCTGTTTCGGCTGAATAATCCCGGAGCAGATGAATATGCCGTTTTTCGCAAGAACCGGCGGGAGGTCATCAATAAGCGTCATAATGACTTCGGACAGGATATTTGCGGCGACAAGGGAAAATTGGCCGGAAACGCCGCCCGCCAGGTTCCCGGTTCGAATGTCATAGCTATCCGGATGAATGTTGTTTTTTTGAAGATTCTGCGATGCCACCGCGACAGCCACCGCATCATTGTCGATGCCGGTCATGGTTTCTGCTCCCAGTTTTGCAGCGGCAAGCATCAGAATACCGGACCCGGTCCCCACATCCAGGAAGGTATCGCCCGGTTTCATCCATTTTTCAATGAGCCGGATACACATGCGGGTGGTGGGATGGGTTCCGGTGCCGAAGGCCATGCCCGGATCAATTTCCAGCACAATCTCTCCGGGAGCCGGAGCATAGTTTCGCCATGAAGGATTAATAACGATCCGGTCCGTGATCTTTTCCGTATAAAAATATTGTTTCCATGACTCCGCCCAGTCCTGCTCATCCAGGTCACGGTAGCCGATGGTATAGGTCAGGCTCGTTTTATTATCCATATCAAGCGCTTGCTTCAGGGCGGCCATCCGCGCTTCAAGGATTCGGCATTTTTCAGGGAGATCTTCGTTTTTAGGAAAATATCCGGTGACGGCATGGTGGGCCGGTACGGCAAACTCGGTTTCCGCCCAGTCAAGGCCAGGCTCAATCTCCGGGGTTTCCACAGTCACGCCTTGAAGCCCGAAATCATAGAATATTTCTGAAATCAAATCCGAAACAGCCGTGTTGCCGGTTGCGTCAAACAGAACTTTGGCCTCCACCCATTTCATTGGTTATCCGTCTCCCGGTCGTTTGGCCGTAATATTTTTTCAAGGCCCGACAGATCGTCGCTTTTTCCCATGGCGATTACCGTGTCGCCCCCTTTAATCATGGTTTCAAAAGAAGGATTAAACAGCATATCGCCATGAGGGCCTTTGATGGCGATGATAATCAGGTTGAATTTCTGACGGATTCCGGAATCTTTCAGCATTACGTTGACCAGTGAAGATGCCGGGTCCACACGGATTTCCTCCATTTTAATATCCTTGCGGTCATAGGCGAAAACAAGATCCATAAATGAGGTGACCGAAGGACGGAGAACGCGCTGGGCCATGCTGACCGCCCCGACATCATAGGGGGATTCCACCCGGTTGGCGCCGGCGGCGAGGAGTTTTGACTTGGCCCGTTTTTCAGTGGCTCGGGCCACGATAAACAGATTGGGGTTCAACTGCCTTGCGGTCAGCACCAGAAATACATTGTCCACATCCCTGGCCAGTGCGGCCACCAATACCTTTGCTTTTTTGATGCCTGCGGCCAGTAACGTTTCCTCTTCCGACGCATCCCCTGAAATATACAGCATGCCGTCTGATTCCAGTTCGGGAATCCGGTCAGGGCTGACTTCGATGACGACTTGCCTGACCGATGGATGCGCATTGAAGTGCTGGCACAACACCCGGCCGATGCGCCCGTATCCGCAGACAATATAATGGCTTTTCAGATGCGCGATTTTTTTGTCCAATGTGCGTCTCCCCATAATTTCCCGGATGCGTCCTTCCACCATGAACTGGACAAGCGAACCGGCGACATACAGAAATGTGGCGACCCCGGTTATCACCAGCACGATGGTGAATATCCGGCCGGCTTCGCTCATTTCATGGACTTCACTGAAACCCACGGTGGTGATGGTAATGACCGTCATATAAATGGCGTCGATCAGGCTCCATCCTTCGATGAGCATATAACCGGATACGCCCGCCGCGAAAATTAAGAGCGACAGAACAACCGATATAAAGAGGTATCGTGTGCTTGTCATGTCAACTGGTTGCATTCATGGATGAAGTTCAAATGTGTCCGGATACAGTAAGGTTCATTCCAATAAAAAACAAGGGCTTTTTTGATTTCAAGGGCATCCGGACAGGGTCGCTTTTATTATTAATTCATCAGTTTGCAGACGTGATATTCGCTTGACGGATGCGGGATGAATTGCTAATGGTCTCTCTACAATGACAGAAGACTCCCGAAAATATCAGCGGTTGCGCGAATCCATGGTGAAAAATCAGATTGAGGCCCGTGGCATCTCAGACACCAAAGTCCTTGCAGCCATGCGCAAGGTCCCGCGGCATCTTTTTGTCAGCGAAGCGCTCATGGATCAGGCCTATACCGACGGACCCCTGCCCATCGGCGAATATCAAACCATCTCCCAGCCTTATATTGTCGCGCACATGACCCAGTCGCTTGAATTGGGCAAGAATGATCGTGTCCTTGAAATCGGCACCGGCTCCGGTTATCAGGCGGCCATTCTGGCCCAGATC
Source organism: Desulfobacteraceae bacterium (assembly GCA_027353395.1). Lineage (GTDB taxonomy): Bacteria > Desulfobacterota > Desulfobacteria > Desulfobacterales > Desulfosalsimonadaceae > SURF-3. The sequence goes on along the minus strand of DAIEHU010000020.1, from coordinate 10,711 downwards.
GTCTTCCGGGTATATACCATTGAAACCATCCGGACCCTTCATATGCAGGCCCGCCGCCTGTTTGATTCGCTCAACTATTCGAATATCGTGACCCGTTACGGGGACGGCACCCTGGGATGGAAGGACGAAAGCCCGTTTGATGCAATTATCGTCACAGCGGGTGCGCCGGAAATACCGGAACCCCTTGTGGATCAGCTCGCTGTCGGCGGACGCATGGTTCTGCCCGTGGGCGACCGGACGGTTCAGGAAATGGTGAAATTAACCAAAGATCAAAACGATGTCATTCATCAATCAAAACTTGGCGGGTGCCGGTTTGTGAAACTCGTCGGGGATTATGGCTGGGAAAAATAGCAACCGGAGGCCCCGCCCGATTTATAGGTTTAGTTTTTTCTTAAGCGCCGCATGAACCACCGGCGGCACCATGGTTTTGATGTCCCCGCCGAATTTCACCGCCTCTTTGATGATGGATGAGCTGGTGAATATCCAGCGCAATCCCGTCATGAGAAACACGGTCTGAACCTCGCGGTTTAATTTGCGGTTCATCAGCGCCATCTGGAATTCGTATTCAAAATCCGACACCGCCCGCATCCCCCGCAAAATCGCCGTGGCGTTTCTTTGAACAGCATAATCCACCAGAAGTCCGCCATAAGAGGCGATTTCAATCCGGTCCGCTTCCTTTAATGATTCCTGAAGCAGATCAACCCTTTCGCTGACGGTGAAAAGGGTCTGTTTCGCCGGATTCTCAAGGATGGTCACGATGATTTTATCAAAAAGGGCCAGCCCGCGCTTGATGATATCCATGTGGCCGTTGGTGACCGGGTCAAATGATCCGGGGTAAATGGCGATTCGCTCCATGAGGCATTTTCCTTATTTTGGGATTGGTCAGATAAAATTTTGATCTTCGTTTATCACGGCCCTGAAAAAAGAAACACCGGTTTTCCCGTATATCCGCTGATCCGTCAGTTTCAACCCGGCAATGCCGGGAATGATGGGGACTGTCGATGCGTGTTCGACAATGACAGCCGCGTTGTTTTTCAATATCCCTTGTTTGATGAGATGCTTTAATGCCGGGGTCGTAAGGTCCGCATGGTAGGGGGGATCCATGAACACAAGGTCAAAAGCGGGGACGGCGGCGGAAAGGCAGTTCAGGTTCCGCCGGATATCCCAGCGGATGACCCGTGCACGGTCTGATACCCGGCAGGATATGATGTTTTTTTCGATGATTTTGACGGCGGGAATTTCGGAATCGATAAAAACCGCTGATGCCGCCCCCCGGCTGAGGGCCTCAAGGCCAAGAGCGCCAGTGCCGGCGAACAAATCCAGAACGGCTGTGTCTTGAATGATGGATGCGGTGATGTTGAAGATGGATTCCCTGACCCGGTCGGCGGTCGGACGGGTGGCGCTGCCCCGGAGGGAAGCCAGTTTTTTGCCCTTGAAATCGCCGCCGATGATTCTCATGATTTTCCGTCGATCTTTTTTTGCAGATAGGCTTTATCCACGCCGATCAATTTGGCTGTTTTGGCGATATCCTGATTATTTTCCGCCAGTTTCCGGGCAATAAACGCTTTTTCAAATTTTTCCAGAGCCGTGCTTAAGCGGTTGACGGCAAAAAGAGCCGCTTCGCCTGATATACTATCTTTCAGTTCGGGGTTATAAGGGGCGGGAATGTCGCTGGCCTGGATGGTGTCATCCGGAACCAGAATCGCAAGGCGCTCGATTAAATTTTTAAGTTCCCGGACGTTCCCCGGCCATTGCGCGTTCTGCAATAACTGAATCGCGTCCGGCGTTAGTTTTTTAAGGCCCATCCGTTCTTTTTCCGTAATGTGTTCTATAAAGACGTTCGCCAGATCCGGGATATCTTCCCGGCGTTCCCTTAGCGGCGGAACGGTCATGGGCACAACATTCAACCGGTAATACAAATCCTCCCGGAAACGGCCGGCCTGGATTTCCGCCGGCAGGTTTTTATTGGTGGATGCGATGATCCGGACATCGGCGGTAAGCGTTCGGCTGCCTCCAACCCGTTGGAACTGTTTTTCCTGAAGAATGCGAAGAAGCGTCGCCTGGGTTTTAATGCCCAGATCGCCGATTTCATCAAAAAAAAGCGTTCCCTGATGGGCCAGTTCCAGTTTGCCTTTCTTTTTCGCCGTGGCTTCGGTGAATGCGCCTTTTTCGTGGCCCAGGAGTTCGCTTTCCGCGAGCTCGTCGGACATAGCCGCGCAATTGACATCAATAAGGGGATGGCTTGCGCGGGGGCTGAACTGATGAATCATACGGGCCACCAATTCTTTCCCTGTCCCGTTTTCACCGGAGATCAGCACCCACGCATCCGTGGGTGCGGTGATGCCGATCTGCTGCTTCAGGGCCGTGATGGCCTTGCCTTTCCCGGTAATGGCGTTTTTTTCAATGGATTTTTTCCGCAGATACCGGTTTTCTTCCTCCAGCCGCCGGAAATTCAAGGCGTTGTTGATGGCCACAATGACCTTATCTATTGAAAGCGGCTTTTCGATAAAATCAAATGCGCCGATCTTGGTGGCGGAGACAGCGGTTTCGAATGTCCCATGTCCGGTGATCATGATCACCTGGGTTGCGGGGGAATTTTTTTTGATTTCTTTTAACGTGTCGATGCCGTCGATGCCGGGCATCCAGATGTCCAATAGCACCAGGTCCGGCGATGCCGTTTCCAGAATTTTTAATCCTTCATAGCCGTTTGTGGCGGTGAGTATTTCAAACCCCTCGTCCGTGAGGATTCCGGCAAGGGATTTCAAGATGGATGCTTCGTCATCCACGATGAGTATCGAAGGGAACATGAACATGGCTCCTTGTTTTTGTCTTGCGGTGTCGAGAAGGGACGCCAGAGCGGTGTGACGTTCCGTGCTTCCGGCATCGTTTACCTTTCTCACACCGGCAGTTCAATAATGAATTTGGCCCCCTGGGGGACGTTGTCCGCAACGGTGATTCTGCCGTTGTGGTCGGAAATAATGGTGCTCACAATGGCCAGACCTAGGCCCATGCCGGATTTTTTGGTGGTAAAATCCGGTTCAAAAATCCGGGCTTTGGCCGCCTCGGAAATCCCGGCCCCGGTGTCCGCCACCTCCAGAATGACGATTTTTTCTTCCGGGCGGTGCGCCGCCGAAATAGTGATTTCCCCAATGGTCCGGATGGATGCAATGGCATTGTCGATGAGATTGATCAGGGTTTGCTTTATCTGTTGCCGGTCCAGCCGCATGACCGGAAAATCCGCCGGAACATCAACGTTGAACTTGATTTCCGGATTTCCTTCTTTATAGAGCGCGACGGTTTCAGTAATGATGACGGGAAGCTGGCATGGTTCCGGATTGGCGGTGGGAAACCGGGCGAACGTTGCGAATTCATTGACCAGATTGCGGATCAAATCCGTATGGTCGATAATGGTCTGGGTGCATTCCTCGAAAACCGGATCATTGACGACCTGTTTGTATTTCCGTTTCAGCCGCTGGGCGGACAGGGAGATCGGCGTCAGGGGATTTTTGACCTCATGGGCGATGCGTCTGGCTACTTCCCGCCAGGCCGCCATGCGCTGGGCTTTTTCCAGCTCCGTCATATCGTCAAAGACCATGACAAGGCCGATTTGAATGCCGGAATCGTCTTTGAGGGAATTGAAATTCACCTTGAAACTCCTGGGTTTTCCCGCAATTGTCATGTGCAGGGACCGGGACAGGCTTTCTTCCCGTTTATTCCAGAACCGGTCATAAATTTCTTCCGCCAGATCCTTGTGCTGATCCCCCAGGATGTGTTTATAACTTTTTTTGACAATGCCGGACGCGTCCAGATCGAGCATTTTTTCAGCCGACAGGTTGATGGTGGTCACCAGGCCGCTCGCGTCTAATGAAATGACGCCGGTGGAGACATTGTTCAGCACGATTTCCATATACCGCCGTCTGGCTTCAATTTCGATGTTCTGTTCAAACAGTTTCCGGGTGGACAGTTCAATGTCCTTCCGGTTGAACCGCAGATCCCGCGTCATTTTATTAAATGAATCCACGAGGGTTTTGAGCTCGTCGTCCGCCTTCACGTTAATGTGATAAGTTAAATCGCCGCCCGCCACCCGCCGGGTGCCTTCCGCCAGTTCCATGATGGGAACGGTGATGCCCTTTGACAGGTACATGCCAAACCATACGGCGCAAAACACTACGAGAAGATCCACGATGGTAAGGATAATATAATAGGTGAACCGCACCGGCTGTTTCAGCATTTTGGTCTGCTGATATTCTTCAAAGCCGCTGGAGATGGATGCCAGGCTCTTGGACAGGTCCGGGGGCAAAAGGACGCTGATGACAACAAACCCTTTAATATCGCCTCCTTTTTTCCCGAATGGAATGGCGCATATATTCCGGATGGCTTCAGCCTCGCCAATATTTTCAGAAATCGACCAGGTAGGCGTTTGCCGATCCATGCTGTTTTGAAAGACATCCGCGGGGACCGGCGGAAAGGTTTTTATTCTGAGCCCTGAAACAACCGAAACCGTCAGGCGCTTGCCATCGGCAGCGTAAATTTCCACAGCATGCAGATTGAATGAACGCTGGGCGATCTGGGTATAATTGGACAGATCGGCGTTGTTTTCCGGCAGGATGAAGCCCCGCGCAGTGATCTGATAGGCGATTTTATCCAGGTAAAACTTGTTGTTGTCTTCCAGCAGCCGATAGATATTCCGGCCCACAGCCAGGGAATTTTCCAGGGACTGGTCAATAGGAATTTTAAACCAGAATTCTATGCTTGACGTGATGAAATGAAGGGAAAAAAAGAACAGCACCGTTGATGGCAGCAGGGTCAGCGAGATAAACGTGGCCACCAGTTTGGTGCGGAGTTTGCTGCCTTCCACCTTTTGCCTGCGCTCATAAAACAGCTTGATCAGATTCCGGAATACGAGAAAGATAAGGAGAACAATCAAAAGCAGGTTGATATTGATGAGCGTAAACATCAATACCATATTTGAAACGGGCATTTCGCCGGAAAAGCGCAGTGATTTGACCGTCAAAGCCGACAACATCGCGACAATCGCGACGACGGCAACAATGATGATGACATCCCGCTTGCGCCGCTGGCGGCTTTCCTTCGGCTCGGCAACGGCAGGGTCTTTATACCTGTTCTGTCTCATAAAATCCGGCATGTGAGCTTAGCGCCCTCTCATGGGTATGTTTCAAACGGTTTTAAGGAGCCGACGGCGTATAGATGAATTCATAAGTATGCCAACTGGTTTCAAAATCCCACAGGAATGTGAAAAAGAAAATATAGTTAAAAAAGAGCGGCAGGTTGACTTTGTCAAGTTTCGCCTTCGCCCGGATTTCATAATGGTTTCCCAATATCAAATTTTTCAGGGATGTTAATTTTAACCCTTTGATTTCAGACATCCATTTCTGGGCTTCCGCAAATGAATCGGTTGTCAGGGGTTTGTTGCCGTCCCAGGATCGCGTGATGATAAAATGATTTTTTAGGACATGGTATTTTAATGTATGGGTGACGGTCAGGTCGGCGACGGTGCTGTTCGGCCACAAGCTGCGCTTGCGGTTCAGGGTGATATAAAAGGAGAATGTCGCCGGGATGCCGGTCAGTATCGCTTCCCGGAGCTTGTCATTAAACGCCCCCACCACGCGGAGGTTGAGCAGCAGATCCTGTCCATTGTCGGACACCCCGAAATCGGTCAGTATCGCATCGCTTGCGTACGCAAAAGCGGGCAATATCAGCACGACGCATAGAATCACGGCGGTCAGCCGGGCGAGCGGCGGCATTTTCATCCGATGGGGCGCTCCTGCATACCGGGCCGATGGGAAGCCGGCTTCATAAGGCCGCGGGCCCGGGATTTTTTTGACGCGAGGATTCAAATTCCCTCAGTGTCATGGTTTCCCATGACACTTTCTGTTTGAAAAATTCTTTTAAAAATGCATGGTTGAAATGATGGCCGGATTTATACAATATCACATGGCCGATAATCGGCATTCCTAAAAGGGAAAAATCACCGATGCAGTCAAGAATTTTATGCCGTACAAATTCATCCGGATACCGAAGCCCCCCTTCGTTCATGATGGTATTTTCATGAATCACCACCGCGTTATCCAAAGAGCCTCCTTTGGCGAGGCCATAGAATTTCATGGTTTCCAGCTCATGCAGGAATCCAAAGGTCCGCGCCCGGCAGATTTCCGTTTCAAAGGAGTTTTCCGTCAGTTCCAGGCTGAATGTCTGGTTGCCGATGACCGGATTGTCAAATGCAATGGTGCAGGTGATTTTGAAACGATCATCAGGCAGCAGATGGACGTATTTCCCGTCTTTTTCAAGCTTTATCGGCGATTTGACCGCAAAATACATGCGCGGGACATTCTGGCTGGCAATGCCGGCGGTTTTGATCAACTGTGTGAATTGCGCTGCGCTGCCATCCATAATGGGCGTTTCATGGCTATCGATTTCCACCACCGCATTGTCAATGGAAAGCCCGGCAAGGCAGGCCATGACATGCTCAATGGTTGAAACAATGCATCCTTGATCGCCGATCACTGTCGCCAGGCTGGTGTCCACCACGCGGTTGAAATGGGCTTTAATGGCTGGCTGGGCCGGTAGATCGACGCGCCTGAAGAAAATGCCGTGATTGGGCGGTGCCGGTTTTATCGTCAAATGGACGGTCGCGCCGGAATGGACGCCGATGCCTGTAAAATGAACCGGTTGTTTGACGGTCCGCTGATCATATTCCATCGCCATCATCTTTGTTAAATAATCCTTGAATAGGGTTGATTTTCCGTAAATGCAATATCATCAGGGCGGTTTTGATTGATATAACGGATATGATCCCAAAATGCAATCAGCGGCCCGGTGTTTTCGCGTTTTTCACATAATATAGATTGTTCTCTGTTAACAGCTTTGTTATATTACATTTTTCTGGCTGTTTTGTCGATAAAAAGAATCTTTAAATTATGGATTAGGCAAGCTTTTACGCAGGCTCTCAAAGGGGGATGGTTGCTCGCAAAGATATTGACCAGCGCTGTTGTGGGTATTGACGCCTATGTCGTGGAAGTCGAGGTGGATATTTCCTGGGGCCTTCCGGTGTTTACCACCGTGGGGCTGCCGGAAATTTCGGTCAAAGAGAGCAAGGAGCGGGTCAAGGCCGCCATCCATAATTCAGGATATGTATTTCCAGATGACCGGATAACCGTCAATCTGGCGCCTGCAAACGTCAAAAAAGCCGGCACGGGATTTGATCTGCCTATTGCCATGGGCATACTGGCGGCCACCGGGATTGTGACGGAAAATGACGCCGGAAGGTTTCTGATGATGGGCGAATTGTCCTTAGACGGCCGCATCAAGCCGGTCAATGGCTCTCTTTCCATGTCCATGGCGGCTAAGCAATCCGGTTATGCGTCAGTTCTGGTGCCGTATGAGAACCGGCGGGAAGCATCCGTAGTGGACGGCATTTCTGTGGTAGGGGTTAAAACCCTTGCCGAGGCCGTGGATCATGTGCGGGGCGTCAATGAAATCGCGCCTGAACGGTTTGATCTTATCGGGGCGTTTCCTGATCTCTACCGGATAGAATATGATTTTTCGGAAGTGGCTGGCCAGGAACATGTCAAACGCGCCATGGAAGTAGCGGCGGCGGGCGGCCACAATCTCTTGATGATCGGACCGCCGGGCTCCGGAAAAACCATGATGGCCAAACGGTTTTCCGGCATCGTTCCGGCCATGACGTTTGAAGAAGCCATTGAAACCACCAAAATTTTTAGTGTGGCGGGACTCTTGGAAAAAGACCAGGCCCTTGTCACTCACAGGCCCTTCCGGTCCCCGCATCACACCATATCCGACGCTGGCATGATCGGCGGGGGAAATATGCCGCGTCCGGGAGAGGTCAGCCTGTCCCACAACGGGGTGCTGTTTCTGGACGAACTGGCGGAATTCAAACGCCCGGTTCTGGAGGGCCTCCGGCAGCCCTTGGAAGACCGGCAGGTGACCATTTCAAGAGCCGCTACAAGCATTACCTATCCATCCGGATTTATATTGATTTCCGCCATGAATCCATGCCCTTGCGGATATGCGACGGATCCGAAACAATCGTGTAAGTGCTCATACCATCAGATTCAGCTATACCGGAATAAAATTTCCGGACCGCTGCTGGACCGGATTGATATTCATGTGGAGGTGCCGCCGGTGGCTTATCGGGACTTGAGAAACGCCTCCGCGTCAGAGCCTTCCTCAGCCATCCGGGAGCGTGTGACAGCGGCCAGAAAGCTGCAGAACAAACGGTTTGCGGGAGAAAAAATTCATACCAACGCGCAGATGCAGAATCGCCATATTAAAAAATTCTGCCAGGTTGATGACGGCTCCGCCCATCTTCTGGAGGCTGCGGTGGAAAAATTCGGTTTATCCGCCCGGGCGTATAACCGGATTCTAAAGATTGCCAGAACCATCGCCGACCTTGCGGGAGATGCCGGCATCAATCCGGAGCATATCGCCGAGGCGGTTCAATACAGAAGCCTGGACCGGAACAAGTAGCGGAAGTGGCGGGGAAAAATTGAACAGCGGAGAACAACATGTGGCGCCTCATGATGTCTGGGCGGAGATCTCTTTAAAAGAGATCTCACATAATATCAGAGAGATAAAACGTATTTTAGCTCCTGGTGCAAGATTGATGGCGGTGGTCAAAGCCAATGCTTATGGTCATGGCGTTTTAGAAGTGACCGGACAGGCCATCAGCGCCGGTGCGGATGCGCTTGGTGTCGCACGCATCAGCGAAGCGGTTCAGATCCGGAAGGGCGGCTTTGACGCGCCGATTCTTATTTTCGGGCATACCCCGCAAGCCTTGGCCCCCATGCTGATGGATTATGATTTGACCCAGTCCATATGGTCTAGGGAAACCGCCGCCGTCCTGTCTCAAACCGCCCGGTCCGAAAATGCGAAAATCAAGGTTCATATCAATATCGACACGGGTATGGGCCGTCTGGGGATCATGCCGTGTGATCTCACCCAGCCCTATAGCCCCGGCCATATTTCAAAGGATGCCGTTAAAACAGTGGAAGCCATCCACCGGCTGCATGGCCTTGACATCAAGGGGATTTACACCCATTTCGCAGCGGCGGATGAAGCGGACAAGCGTTCCACCATCCGGCAGTTTGAAATTTTCAATGAGTTCGTGGAGCGGTTAAAACAAGAAGGAATCGAATTTCAACTTTGCCATGCCGCCAACAGCGCTGCCATTCTGGATATGCCGGAAACGCACCTGGATATGGTGCGTGCGGGAATCTCTATTTACGGCTATTACCCATCCCAATCGGTGAACAGAGATAAAATCGCCCTGCGTCCGGCCCTGACGTTGAAATCCCGGATTATTCACCTGAAGAAGGTGGGGGCCGGTTTCAGGGTCAGTTACGGGGGAACCGAAGAGACGCTTCAGCCCACCGCCATCGCCACCGTATCGGTCGGGTATGCGGACGGATACAGCCGCCGGTTGTCCTCAAAAGGCGAAATGATGATCGGCGGCTGTTTGGCTCCGGTCATCGGTCGTGTCTGCATGGATCAGACCATGCTGAATGTGGGGCATTTGCCGGATGTGCGGGTGGGGGACGAGGTGGTGGTGCTTGGATCTCACGAAAACTCGCCCATCGCTGCGGATGAAATTGCAAAATTATTAAATACAATAAGTTATGAGGTTCTTACAAGCATATCCCACCGCGTTGCCAGGACATACTGCCGATAGAAAAGAATACACGTGGCTTGCACGATATATTGTGGCCAGTGACGAATTTTTGTCTACATGTTGAAAGCGATCCCATCGATAACTGCTCATAACTGTTCATAAAAATGAATGACCAAAATTTCTTGACAAGAAATATGGGAATTGATAATTTCCCTTCTTTACGCGGTGTATCAGGATTGTTAACGGTGGTTATTTTGTATAACCAATTCTATTTTAAGTAAAAAATGGCGCTGCCGCAATTGGGTTGGGCTCAGCGTGATGCGCAACCCCGAAAATCATAAATAGAAAATGGATCACAAAATTTTTTACAAGTTTGCAAAATGAAGAAAGGGGGTGCACCGGCCAAGTCAGTAACAACATGTGGGCAGTACCAAATATAAGTGGAATTTTTTTATTCACTTTCATTAAACGTAAAATTTAGGAGGTAAGAATGCCAAGTTTCGTAAGAACAGAAAAATGTGACGGATGCAAAGGCGGGGACAAAACAGCGTGTATGTACATTTGTCCCAATGACCTGATGGTTCTGGATCCCAATGCGATGAAGGCCTATAACCAAGAGCCGGATCAGTGCTGGGAATGCTTTTCCTGCGTAAAAATCTGCCCGACCCAGGCAATCGAAGTCAGAGGCTATTCTGACTTTGTTCCCATGGGAAGCAGCATTATGCCCATGATGGGCACCGAAGACGTGATGTGGACCTGCAAGTTCAGAAACGGCCTCATCAAACGGTTTAAATTCCCCATCCGGACTACTCCCGAAGGCGCTGCAAATGCGTATAAGTCTCTGAAAGCCAAAGATCTTGACAGCGGTCTTCTTTCCACTGAAGAAGCAGACGGCTACAAAGTCCCGAGACCGCAAGCGCTGGTATAGGCAGCGGAATTTCTGTTGAGATGCAATTTAAATTGAATAAAATTAATACCAATTATCAATGTAATTTACAATATTAATAAGAATTTCGCGTTTGTTTTAAATTATTAGAGTGTAGGGGTTTTGGGGTTTTGGGG
>DAIEHU010000209.1 GCA_027353395.1 Desulfobacteraceae bacterium | reverse complement strand
CTGGCCATTGGCTGTTTGCACCTCTTGCAAAATAATGAAATATAAGGGTCCAAACAGTGATATATTAAAATCATCTTGAACGCAATATGGAATTATAATGTTGTCTACAAGAAGTCAGTGCATCGCGATCTCAAAAAATTGCCAAAAGCTGAGGTCAGCCGCATACTTGACCAAATAGAACAAGAACTTACAAAGAAGCCTGAGTCATACCCCGTACTTAAAGGCCAATTTACCGGGCTACGCAAGTATCGTATTGGTGACTATAGGATAATTTATGCCCTTGTGGGCACAGATATTCTTGTTCTCCGAATCGGTAATCAAAAAGAAGTTTACAAAGGCGAAATCTAATCAATCAACCCGGCCGGGAATATCGCCCGGTGCGAATTGCCAAGTTTCCGGCGCCGACTCCGTCAAGCGCCTTGCTAAGTAAATGTTACATCAAAGCATCGAGAGAGCCGTTTTCAAATTGAAAAAACAGAAGAAGTAGATTTAATTGGGAGGTTTTAATGCTGAATCAAAAAAGCCCTAAAAATCAAGCCCAAATTGTCTATCTCTCCCATGGAGGAGGCCCCTTGCCGATCCTCGGAGATGCCAGCCACAAAGCGATGATCAATTTCATGCTACAGCTTCCATCTCTACTGAGAAAACCAGATGCTATCCTAGTTATAAGCGCCCATTGGGAAGAAAGCTCAGCAACACTGTTAGGCGCTCAAACTCCTCCCATGTTTTATGATTATTATGGTTTTCCTGATGAAGCTTATGAAATCACGTATCCAGTCCCTGGAAGTCCAGAACTTGCCAACAGGATAGCCAACTTACTGATTAAAAACAATATACCAGCTCGCATAGATCCTCAGCGGGGAATTGACCATGGCTTATTCATCCCACTGAAACAGATGTACCCTGAAGCCGATATTCCTTCACTGCAACTTTCGCTCTTGCATGGCCTTGATCCGACCGCTCATATATCCCTTGGCAAAGCGTTGCGGGAGTTGATGAATGAGAATATCATGGTGATCGGATCCGGATTTTCTTTCCACAACATGAGAGCGTTTTCTTGGCAAGGAACTGATGTGCAAGATCCCGCCAATGAAGCGTTCCAAAATTGGCTGATTGAAGTATGTGCTGGCCCTATATCACAGCCAGAGCGGGAACATCTTCTAATCGGGTGGGAGAAAGCCCCTTCTGCGCGCTACTGTCACCCCCGCGAAGAACATTTGTTACCCCTTCATGTGTGTCTTGGCATGGCAGGAAAACCGGCTTCAAAAATATTCGATGACTACATCCTTGGCAAACGCGCGGTTGCTTTTTTGTGGTGAAAAAAGAAATATAAAATAAGCGATTAGCGCTCAACAAGTTCATTTCACCGGAGCGGCGATACGCCCGGTGAATCCGTCGTCGGCATTATAACAAACAAAAAAGGAGGAGCACGATGATCCCGGAGAAACTGAAGAAAATCATGAAGAAGGACGGAGTTGTTGCGATCGCCACCCTGGGATCTGATGGCCCCCACTTGGTCAATACCTGGAATAGTTACCTCAGGATATCAGAAGATGAACGGCTGTTTATCCCCGCGGGTTACATGCACAAGACGGAGGCCAACATTGCCCATAATCCGAATGTGCTGATTACATTGGGGAGCAGTAAGGTCGAGGGCCTGCATGGGCCGGGTGCCGGTTTCTTGATCAAGGGAACGGCGAGGTTCGTGACGTCCGGCCCTGATTTTGATTTCATGAAGGAAAGGTTCAGCTGGCTACGCGCCACCTTGGCTGTTACAATCGAAACCGCTACCCAAACTTGGTGAAGCTCAATTGCATGGTTTCTACACCTTGCTTCGGTAGTGTACTCGGCTTGAAGCAGACACACATCATCCCAGACACACATCCCTCCTTCGAGGTTTGAACATCACGGCAGCATTGGGGAACTATTTTGCCGTTATTTTCGCCATAGCCAATTGGCCCTTCAGGAAAAGGCAACCGAACGAGTGCATGCACCCGATCGCCGACATGAAGAGACTGCAAGCCATCTCAAAAAAAATCTCAATCGAGTTTGTGTGATTTGAGTATAACCAATTGAAATTATATGTTAAATATGACAAATATATAATTGATTGAGATACTTAAAAAAGAAATAGACATAAGCATCTGATTTGCAATATAATTAGATGCTTACAAACAAACAACGGAACGGGATAGAGCCGCTGATCAAGCCGTCAACGCAGCCGAAAGATCCGCGATATATGACAGCGATGGGTTCGATCAGACTCTTTTTGATGAGCGCTGCATTGAAAGGATTTCGCCCCATCGGAAAGGCCGGGAAAAAATAAAAACACAGGATGGCAGAAAACTTCGCCGCTATCGATGGCGCTGGAAAGTTGAACGCCTTTTTGCATGGTTGCAAAATTTCAGACGGTTGGTTGTTCGATATGAATATCATGCGGAGAGCTTTCCCGTTTTTGTTCAGCTTGGTTGCTCGATAATCTTACCGCGTTTATTTTGAGATGACTTGTAATTCTTATACGAATTTACCTGACCTTCATCCACAGCAGCAACGCCGTATCCGGCCCCGGATTGATCCATTGGGTGGGAAAATCCGTCTTCAGATATACGGCGTCCCCGGTTTCCAGGCTATGGCTGCCGCTCTGGGTGGCCATTTTTATCGGGCCTTCGATCACATAGCCCGCCTCCTCGCCTTTATGCACAAAAAAATGGGCGGGCAGCTTTTTCCCCGGAAGAATCCGGATCATATACATTTCCGCTTTTCCGCCCAGGTCCGGCGGTGTGATCTGAAGGGCATCAACACTGTCTTTCGGCATATCGGGCAGGCTGATTTTCACCCCGGTCTTCCGGGGGAAAACGGTCCGCAACGACTGGTCGCCATCCTGAAAAAAGGAGCCCACCTCAACGGAAAGCGTTTCCGCAATTTTGTATAATGCCGGCAGCGACGGATAAATCAGGTTGCTCTCAATCTGGGAAATATTGCTGGGCGTGACGCCGATAAGCGCTGACAGCTCCTTCTGGGACATTCCCTGCTTTTTCCGGGTATCCCGGATTCGTGATCCCAGATCCAGTTTTCCCTTTCCCTGCCTATCCCCTTCCAGGAGGATGTCCTTGCCGTCGTAAACATAATCAAAAGCCTCGTTTAATGCCTTCGGGGTCCGCTTGTCCGCTTTGAGGATTTTGATTTCGGATTTGCCCCTTCGGATGGACAGGTCAATGACCACCTGGGCGATTTGGTTGATATGGGATTTTAGTTTGGTGGAATGGGCGCCTTTTTCAATGATCCAGTAGGCGATGGTGTCCAGCTCGTATAATTTCGGGCAGGAACGGGAATAAAATTTCAGAATGTGGTCTTCCCCTTCCCATAAATCCTGCATGCCGGTCAGGCTTTCGATAACGAGCCGGACGTCGCCGGTCAACGTTTTGTGGAGCCCGTAAATGGCTTCCGCCACCGCTTCCGGCTTCCATGGCTCGGTGACTTTGATTACCTGATACGGCCACTGCGCGCCGTTTTTTTCAAAAAACCGGTTAAAGACTTCGGACTTGTTCCCTTTTCCGTTGGTAAAGCAGTCCAGGATGGTCAATTGCTGATTCTGGGCCAATACGCCAAGGGTTTCGATGAGGTTTTTCGGCGACCGGTCAAAGCTGACATAGATGATGGGTTTTTTCTGTTTCTGGGATTCCCGTATGAATTTCATGGAAAATGCGGAGGCAAGGGAGCCCGCGTCATCATACCAGATGACATTGTCGCCGATATACAGACCGCTTAACATCTGATCCAGTCCGGCAATGCCGGAAGACACCCGTTTCTTCTTTTCACCCATACGGTCACCGCCTCTTTATATATCCGCTCAACATATTGGATAGAATATCAAATTTTTACGAATCCAGCATCATTCCCAATGAATATAATGAATTGATTTTAAAATATCCAATTGTTATTTGTGATGAGGGTATATTTAATGATAATTGATGACGATTAATTGAGCCAGGCAGATGTCCAGCGCTGAAACCAATCCATTGGATAATTCATCAAAAATTCCCTCGGTTCTCACCATTGCCGGGTCAGATCCTTCGGGCGGGGCCGGTATACAGGCGGATTTGAAAACCTTTACCGCCACCGGCGTTTACGGAGCGGCGGTTATTACAGCCCTGACCGCCCAAAACACCCGGACGGTTTCCGGCGTTATGGTTGTTCCGGCCGATTTTGTGGACCAGCAGCTTGATGCCGTGCTGTCCGACATCCGGATTGACGTCATCAAGCTGGGAATGATCGGAAGCCCTGAAATCTGCGGCGTCATCGCGCCTTATCTGGCGGATTACCCGGTTGTCTGCGACCCGGTCATGATCTCCACCAGCGGATGCGGCCTGATTGATGATCCGGCCATCGCAGGGCTTATCAATCACATTATCCCCCAGTCGGATTTTATCACTCCGAACTTAAACGAGCTGGAAATGCTCTGCGGTGTAAAAGTTGGAAACATGAAGGAAATCCAGGCGGCGGGCATTTCCTTGATGGAGAGGTTCCCCAATTTGTCGGGCGTTGTATTAAAAGGCGGACACTGGAATACGGACGGACAGACCGTGACGGATACGCTGATGATCCGGGAGCAGGGCCGCATCAATGCCTGTATTGAAATAAGCCCCCGCTATCATACCAGAAACACCCACGGCACCGGATGTACCTTCGCCTCCGCCTTTGCCGCGTTTCTGGCCCGGCAATACGGGCCGGTTGAGGCGTTTTACAAAGCCATCGCCTTCACAAACCACCTCATCGGCATATCCAAAGATGCGCGCATCGGTCAGGGAAACGGGCCGCTTCTGCATCATTCTTGCGCCTGCAACAAAAACGGCATAATCAGCAATTGAATTAATGATTTATGCTTTCCGGCAGACGCCAGACCGATGGTCATGCCGTCATATCCGGCATCCGGCCGGGCCTTGTAGGTTCCACACAACCGGTCCCACACGGACAGGGAAAACCCGAAATTGGTATTGGATTCCTTTATAATAACAGAATGGTGGACCCGGTGCATGTCCGGGGTGACCAGAACCAGACGCAGCCACCGATCCAGTCTTTCGGGAATCCGAATGTTGCCGTGGTTGAATTGAGATGTAGCGTTCAGAGCGACTTCAAAGGCGACAACCGCCACTGCCGGTGGGCCGATCAGGGCCACGGCCCCCAGCTTGATCCCCGCGGAAATCACTATTTCAATCGGATGGAAGCGATTACCCGTGGTGACATCGATATCGAGGTCGGTGTGGTGCATCCGGTGGAGACGCCAGAGGACCGGGAGAAAGTGGAATAGCACATGCTGAAGATAAATGACGAAATCGAGGGCCACTACCGCCAGGACGAT
>DAIEHU010000208.1 GCA_027353395.1 Desulfobacteraceae bacterium | reverse complement strand
GGGCGACGTCTGATGAACCTGATTCAGGCCTATTTTCAAAACGGCGGGGTTCAAGTGCAGTTCAATATGGTGGATTCCCAGACCCTCCGGGATGCCCAACAGCATCCGGATCAGTACCGGGATCTGGTTGTGCGGATCAGCGGATATTCTGGCATTTTTATAAACTTAAGCGACATCGCCCAGGAAGAGATTATCAGTCGCATGGAGTATGAATTCTGATGGCTTTTAAACAGGTGTTCACCCCAGCGGCGCAAAGGGAAGAGGGCGTTTAAATGACCAAAGTGATGACCACACGGGAAGCGGTTTCGAAATTTGTCGCGGACGGCGACATGGTCTATATCGGCGGCTATATCTGCCGGCCGCCGTTTGCCGCGGTTCATGAAATCATCCGGCAGCGGAAAAAAGATCTGACCGTTGTCAGGAGCAACGCAGCCGATGATTTTGACATGATGATCGGCGCGGGTGTTGTTTCCCGGTTTATCGGCACCTTCCTGTCCCTGGGAGTGTATGGTTTGGGC
The DNA here is from genome assembly GCA_027353395.1 of Desulfobacteraceae bacterium. Taxonomy (GTDB): domain Bacteria; phylum Desulfobacterota; class Desulfobacteria; order Desulfobacterales; family Desulfosalsimonadaceae; genus SURF-3. The sequence continues at coordinate 4,848 of DAIEHU010000208.1, read as the reverse complement.
CGGTGTTACCGCCGGTCCATGGAAAAGGGAGTTCCCCATAAAATCGATATTGAGGAATACACCAACCTTTCCCTTCCCCTCATGCTCATGGCCGGATCTCTGGGTATGTCGTTTGTGCCGGTAAACGACATGAAAGGCTCGGACCTGTTAAACGTCAGCTCCTTTATGGGCGACGGCAAATACAAAATCATCGATTCCCCTTTTGACGGCAGGCCCACGGTCCTGGTCCCGGCTTTGCGGCCGGATGTGGCCATTATTCATGTCCAGCAGGCCGATGAAACCGGAAACGCCCAGATCTGGGGGATCGGGGGGGATTGCAAGGCCGGCGCGAATGCGGCCAAAAAAGTGATCGTGAGCTGCGAGCGGATTGTGGACCGGGACGTCATCGGCAAGGATCCGTCCCGCACCATTGTTCCGTCGTTTAAGGTGGCGGCCGTGGTGGAAGAACCTTTTGGCGCCCATCCCGGATATACCCCGGGATTTTATGACGTGGATTTCAGTCTCGGCTTTTTGTACCAGCAGGCTTCCAATACCGTCGAAGGGTTTGAAGCGTTTCTGGAGGAATGGGTCTACGGGGTGGCGGACCGGGGGGCGTATATCGCCCATTATATCGACCGGTTCGGGTATGCCGCCTATCAAAAGCTGATGGCGGCATTTGATTACAGCTATCCCGTGAGTTACGCCTATTGATCGGCAAAATAAAGGAAGTCGTGGAATATGTCCGAAAATCCAAATAATTATTATATAAAGCCGGAACTTATGGCCTGCTGCGGCGCCAGGGAAATCAGGGACCACGATGTGGTGATCGTGGGAACGGGTTTTCCGGCCATGTCGGCGAACATCGCCAAGCACACCCATTCCCCTAACGCCATTCTCATGCAGGAATCCGGCGTGGTGGACGCCCGGCCCATGCGCCCGGCCCTTTCCGTGGGGGATCCCTGCCTGAATCCCGGTTCGGCCATGGCCGGATGCCTCATTGATGTCATGGGGATGTTTTTACAAGCCGGGTGGGTGGATGTGGGGTTCCTCTCCGGAAGTCAGGTGGACAAGTTCGGCAATATCAACACCACCTGCATCGGCGATTACCATCATCCCAAAAGCCGGCTTCCGGGAAGCGGCGGGGCCAACCCTATCGGCACACTGGCCAAAAAAACCCTCATTATCGCCCTTCATGACCATCGCCGCCTGGCTGAAAAAGTCGATTTCATCACTACACCCGGCTATATCGACGGACCCGGCGCCCGGGATGGATGGGGATTCCCGCCGAACACCGGCCCGGAATGCATCATCACCAACAAGGCGGTGCTGCGGTTTGACAAATCCACAGGTCAGGCCTATCTGGCCTCCTATCATCCGGGGAGCACCGTGGAGGAAATTTTGTCGCTTACCCCCTGGCATTTGAAGGTGGCTGACGATGTTTTTGAAACTCTTCCTCCCACCCCGGAGGAGCTGCGGGTGATCCGGGAAGTTCTGGATCCCCATCGGATGATCCGGATCTATGAGGGCCGGGGATATGTTTAGACATTATTACGGGGGCTTTTGATGAACCATACGCGATCCCTGGCCGCATTTTGCGCAAATCTTTCATATGACCAACTGCCTAAGGAAGTCATTGACAAAGCCAAGCTGTGCATACTCGATTACATCGCAAACATTTACGGCTCTCTGGAGCTCGACGCCGTGCGTCAGGTCATTGACCATGTCCGATCCGTAAACGCCGGCGGGTCATCCACGGTCCTGGGGTGCGGATTTAAAACCGACATTCATCACGCGGCGTTTCTGAATGGGACACTGGCCGAAGCCATTGAAGCCCAGGACGGATACCGGTTCGGCGGAAATCATCCCGGAGCCGCCGTGATTCCAGCGGCCCTGGCGGCAGCCGAAGCCCGGCAGGTCGGCGGAAAAGAGGTGATCGCCGCAGTGGTGGCCGGCTATGAAGCCGCAAACCGTCCGGCGGCGGCCATGCATCCCTGGCACAGCCTGTCGGGATTTCTGCCCACGGGCACCTGCGGAACCTTCGGCGCGGTTGCGGCGTGCGCCAGAATCCACCAATTGAATGAAGACAAAATGACAAACGCATTGGGAAACGCAGGGTATCTGGCCCCCATTTCCATGGCCGAGCAGCTCATGGGCGGCTTCACCATCAAGATCGTCCAGGCCGGTCAGGCGGCAAGCGCCGGGATCATGGCCGCCGGGCTTGCCGGATGCGGGTTGACCGGTGCACCCTGGGTGTTTGAGGGGTCTGCATTAAAAGGCGGATTCACCCAGATCACCAGCCGGGTGGACCCGAAATCTGATAAACTCAGCGACGGTCTCGGGGAACACTATTCCATCATGGATATTTACTTTAAGCCCTACACCGCCTGCCGCCACACCCACGGCGCCATCCAGGCAACATTAGAGTTGGCCTCAGAGCAAAAGATTCCCCCAAACGAGGTCGCGAATATCTATGTTTATACTTACGGCATCGCGGCCCTGGCAGTGGGCAAACCGTTTGCGGAAAAGGATTCCTTTGTCAACGCCCAGTTCTCCATCCCCTACGTCGTTGCGGCGGCCCTTGCCGATGGCCAGCTCGGGCCAGGGCAGTTGACGGAAAAACGTCTTTCGGACCCGGATCTCATAGCGTTTGCGAGAAAAATCTCCGTATCGAATGATGACCTGCTCAACGGGTTATATCCGGATAAAACCCCCAGCCGGGTTGAAATAGCATTGAAGGACGGACGCAAGCTGATCCGGCAGATCGATATTCCCAAAGGAGACCCCCGTGATCCCATGACGGAAGCCGACATCATTCAAAAGGTGAAAACCTATGGTGCCGGTCGTGATGCCGGTACCATATCGGACGCAATCGAGATGATTCTGAATCTGGAGGCCCTTGACCATGTCGCCCCCCTGATTCGGAAAATCTGAAATTTTACACGCATCAATCTAAAATAATTCAAAAATCGGGCAAAAACCAGGAGGAACAGTGGATTTTTCTTTTACCAAGGAACAGCTCATGATGCTCGACTCTCTTCGGGACATGGGCAAGCGCGAGAATTTTCCGGAACTCGCCACGCAGATTGACGCCACCGGAGAATTTCCCCATCAGTTAATGCCTAAGTACGCAGCTATGGGGCTTCTGGGAATGACCTTGTCCCCGGAGTACGGCGGGGAAGGGGAATCGTCCCTTACCGCCATTATCGCCATCGAGGAACTGGCCAAACACAGTCCCATGATCGCGGCCCCGGTGTTTGAATCCAATGTAGGTCCGGTGCGGGTAATCGACCGCTTCGGTACGATTGAGCAGAAAAAGCGGATACTTCCGGGGGTATGCCGGGGGGAAAACAGCGTGTCGGTCTGTATGACGGAGCCGGAGGCCGGGTCGGATCTCACGTCCCTGTCCACGGTGGCCCAAGATAAGGGAAGCCATTTTCTGTTAAACGGGAAAAAATGCTTTATCACCGGCGGCGGGGTCGCCAGCCATTATCTAGTCTATACCCGGTTCGGGGATGTCAGGGGATACAAGGGGATCGGCGCGGTATTGCTGGAAAAGGGATTTCCGGGATTTACTTTCGGCAGGCAGGAGGAATTCATGGGGCTGCGGGGGATGCCCTCGTGTGATCTGTATTTTGACGATGTGGAAGTCCCTAAGGAAAATGTGGTGATCCAGGCCGGGGATTTCGGCAATCTCATGCTGACCTTTGACATTGAGCGGTGCGGCAACAGCGCCATGTGTCTAGGAATCGCCGCCGGTGCATTGGATGCGGCCAAGGCATATGTCCAGAAACGGCATGCCTTCGGCCGTCCCATATGCGAATTCCAGGACATCCAGTTTAATATGGTGGATATGGCCATGAAGCTGGATGCGGCCCGGCTCCTGGTGTATCGTGCTACTGCGGGCGCGGGTCAGGGACTGGCCTCCATTTATGAAGCCTCCATGGCCAAATGCTATGCCAATGAAATGGTGCGGGAGGTGACGGATAAGGCCATGCAGATCTTCGGCGGATACGGATACAGCCGGGAATACCCCTTGGAGCGGATGCTCCGGGACGCCCGGGCCTGGGGGGTGGCCGGCGGCACCCTTCAGATGCTGCGCATCACCATGGCCAGCATGTTGTTCGGACGGCGATTTGATCAGCGGAAATAAATGGATTCCACAACCTGATGCCATAGGCATCAAACTCGAAACAAGGGGGAGAGATGGGAGAATATTACAAGGATATTGAAGAGTTATATAAAATTTACGGTTATTTCATGCAAAAGATTTTAACCGACCCCAAGGTTGGCCCCAAGCTGGCCAAATCCGGCATCATTATCAAATGGATTTATACGGACCCGGACGGTGAAATTACCATTGACCTGAAAAATCCACCGGAAAAGGAAGGGTTTTTCGGTTCTTACTACATTGGCCCCTGCCATCTGAAAGAAGACGTCTGGTCAAAACAGAGCGCCGATCATTCCCACCGTTTCTGGCACGGGCTTGAAAATCCCGTGGCTTCCGTGACCCGGGGTAAAATCAAGCAGGGGGGAAAAATCAACGCCATGCTCAAGCTGCTTCCCCTGGTCCGGCCCATGTTTCAGTTTTTCCCAATGGCACTGAAAGATTTGGGGTATGAGCATTTGATTGTGTCCAGAAAATCATCATAAAAGGTGGGAACAAAGTGATCCCCCCATCCATTTGACAATGGCGGTGGGATATATTTGACCGCTCCGGTGTTTTCGATGATGACCATGGAATGTGAGACAACCCCTTTAAAATGCTATTTGAGGCGACGCCCTTCTTATTTAAAACAGTAGAGCCAATTGCAAAACCTCCATCCATGTTGGCATATGAAATAGAGATATATCTCAAAATTGGTTTTTGAT
>DAIEHU010000207.1 GCA_027353395.1 Desulfobacteraceae bacterium | reverse complement strand
GGTCCCCCCGCCCCGCCCGTCCCGCCACCTGAGCCAGCACCTGAAACGTGAGTTCCCCGGCCCGGAAATCCGGAAAACTCAAAGACAGGTCCGCGCAGATGATGCCCACCAGGGTGATGTCCGGAAAATCGTGGCCTTTGGCCACCATCTGGGTGCCGATGAGAATGTCGATCTCGCGTTTTCGAAGGCCTTTTAATATCTTGAGCAAAGCGCCTTTCCGGATGGTGGTGTCCCGGTCCATGCGCGCCACCCGCGCCTCCGGGAAAAGGCTTTTGACAGCACTTTCAATTTTTTCCGTGCCCATGCCCATCAGCTTGATGCTCGCGGACCCGCAGGCCGTGCAGAGCGTCCGTGCGGGCAGGGAAAAGCCGCACAGATGGCATTTATAGACATTGGCGGCCTGGTGAAGGGTGAGGGTGATGTCGCAGTGACGGCATTTTAACGGCTCCCCGCAAAGGGCGCACACCGGGTAGGAGGCAAACCCCCGGCGGTTTAAAAAAAGCAGCACCTGCTCTCCATGATCCAGGGTTTCTTTCATGGCCCGTTGAAGATCGAGAGTAATAAAGCGCCGGGTGCCTCGATCGCCTTTGCGCTGTCTCAGGTCCACCACGTCAATATCGGGCATGGCCTGAGAAAATACCCGTTTTGGCAGGTTCAGCCCGGAAAATTTTTTAATGCCCACATTATACACCGACTGGATCGACGGCGTGGCGGAACCCAGGACCACAACCGCTCCCGCCATCCGGGCCCGGATGACGGCCATGTCTCTGGCATTATAGCGAAAGCGGCTTTCCTGTTTGTAGGAAGTATCGTGCTCCTCGTCCACAATGATGAGGCCGATGCTGGCGAGGGGCGCGAAAATGGCGGACCTGGCCCCGATGACAATGGGGCACTCCCGGTTGCTGACCCGAATCCATTGATCCAGCCGTTCGCCTGCGGACAGGCCGCTGTGCAGCACCGCTACGCATTCGCCAAACCGTGCCCGGAACCGCCGCTCAATGCCGGAGATCAGGGCGATTTCCGGCACCAGCACCAGCACGGTCAACCCTTTTTCCAATGCCGCCGCCGCCGCATGCATATATACTTCGGTTTTGCCGCTGCCCGTGACCCCGGCCAGCAAAAAGGCTTCAAACCCATTGCCGAGAGATTTATTGATGCTGGAAACCACATGCTGCTGGTCCAGGGTGAGCTTTGGCGGCGTGTCCCGCGTCACGGATTCGCCAAAGGGATCCCGGTACACCGGCTGATTAAAGAAAGTGACATATCCTTTTTGTTCTAAGACGCGAAGATGATTGGGCCCGGTGGGGATGATCTTCTTAATGTCTGAAACAGCGATTTCCCCGTGTTCCGCCACCAGGTTCAATACCCGCTGCCTGACCTCGGACAGGGCTTCGGGCGGCAGGCCGCACTCCGGGGCCAGGCAAACGCAGCGCTCGGTTTTCTGGCGGGTTATGGGGTCTGATATTTCCCGCTTGCGGACCACCAGTCCATCGCGCACCAGTTTTGAGATTTCAGAGCCGGTGATTTTCCGCCCTATTTTGCCGTTCATATCAGAAAACCGGCAAGAGGTGGCTTCCAGCAAACGCAAGATATCGCTATCCGCGCTGTTGGCGGGTTTTGACCGCAGCCAATCGACTCCCCGCAGGGTGATTTCCAGCGTGATACAATCGTTGATGTTGATGCCGCCGGGCAGGGCTTCTTTGATGATTTCCCCCATCGGGTGGATATAATAATCCGCCATCCATTTGAAGAGCGGAATCATGGATTCCGGAAACAGCGGAATTTCATCCAGAATGTCGATGATGGGCTTGATGCCGTCAATGCCGTCATGGGATGCCGGCCCCAGGATATATCCGGTGATCCGGCGGTTCCCGAACGGAACCAGAACCCGCTTTCCGGGGGCGATCATAGGTCGCAGGGATTCCGGAACGCTGTAAGTATAGGTTTGAAAAAGGGGCAGGGAAACCGCCACTTCGATGTGGATTTGATCTATCATAAGACTTTTCAATTAATCCATCCGTCTGAAACTTTCAATCCTATTCCGGGCGGATGTTTGGATGGCGCATGGGAATTAAATGGCGATTGTGTTGTGGTTCGGCGACAAGTTTGATAGATTGGAAACAAAACCGTTTTTGTTTTAACGACTTGCCTGCATACGGATGGCAGATATGACCAAATCAGCGGTATTCATATTGATATTAACATTATTTTCAAGTGGCTGCGCGACATTTAAAGCCGCCGTCCCGGATCGGAACGCCCGGATTGTGGAAGACCTTGAATCCCGGGCCCGCACCATCCGGTCCTATGCGATGGACCACACTATCCAAGGGAAGGTGGCCAAACGCATGTATTTTCAATTCGAACGCGACGGAAAACCGTTTTTCCGGTTCCGCTCCGACCTTATCCGGGGCGGAAAACGCTATGTGTATATTTATAATGCCGACGGCCGCCATGATTATCATTATTTCCCCGATGAGCGCATCGCTTACCGCTGCCCCACGGACGGGTTATGGAATGCGGGCAATTATGACAAGGCAAGGAAAGCGCAGTTTAATTATCATGGCGCTGTTGTGGATGGGGAAACGGTTATCGGCGGCCGGGCATGTTATCTGCTGAAATTTCAGAACCACTGGATTGCGGTATGGAAGAAAAAAGGCATCCCGCTTGCGGCAATGAACCGCCCGGACAATGCGGAAGACGCTGTTTATTATCAGAATATCGAATTTGATCTTCCGGATGACGACTTCACGGTGCCTGCCGGGGTGACCATTATCGACCAAAAAGACGGATTTTTTAAATAAATCATTTACAATTCCATTTTGCATTCAAGATATCACCAGGGCGGCAAAGAGCCGACGACGCAGATGCCGCTTGAATGCAAATTGGAATAAGGAGACGCCATGCCAGAAGAACTGTACCCCAATCTCTTCCGCATCAAAATCCCCCTGCCGGAAAGCCCTCTCAAATATCTCAACTCCTATGTGATCAAAGGGGATGGCAGAAACCTGATCGTTGACACCGGCCTCAACCGGAAAGAGTGTAAAACCGCCATGATGGAAGGGCTGGCGGCACTTGGCATCACCCTGGATACAGTGGATATTTTTATCACCCATCTTCATGCGGACCATTTCGGACTTCTGGGCGAACTGCTCACGCCAACCACCAAAGTGTATTTTAACCGCCCGGATTCGGAAATCATCGAAAACTGGCAGGGCTTTGAGCCCATGATTCAATATGCCGCGAAAAACGGATTTCCGGAGCACTTGCTGCGCACCGCGCTGCACCAGCATCCGGGATTCAAATACGGCACCAAGTGGATGCCGGTTTTAAGCATTATCAACGATGATGACACGCTTGCCATCGGGGATTACACCTTTACCTGCATTCAGACCCCCGGCCATACTCAGGGCCATACCTGCCTGTATAATGCGAAAAACCGGTTTCTGATCGCCGGAGACCATATTCTGGGCACCATTTCGCCGAATATCCAGTGCTGGATGGAGGACTCTGATCCGCTGCGGGAATATCTGGAAAGCCTGGACAAGGTGTATGATCTGCCGGTGGACCGGGTGCTGCCCGGTCACCGGCGGTTGTTTGACAATTTCAGGGAACGGATTGACGAACTGAAACACCACCATGCGCTCCGCATTCAGGAAACGTTAGACATCCTGAATCGCCAGTCGCCTCTGTCGGCGTTTGACATGGCCTCGCATATGACCTGGGATATTGTGGCGGATTCATGGGATGATTTTCCGGTAGCGCAGAAGTGGTTCGCCACAGGGGAAGCCATTTCCCATCTGCGGTATCTGGAAAACAAGGGAAAAATCCGGCGTTATGCGGAAACGCCGGTGGTGACGTACGGACTGTTACAAGCAGTCAGCCGAACCGGTTCGATCCTGTTTGTATCTTAACCCTTGTTTATATTATTTACAAAACATTGAATCGAATCATGCATTTATAATTCCGACCTTACCATCCGGAAAATTCTTGTTGCGCCGTGCGACGCAACAAGAATTATATCTTCACGATCACTCCGGATTGTTCTTCGCTTTCTCAATGACCTCTAATGTAACGACGTGGGGTTCATATCCGTACCCGAGGGGACGATCGATTAGAACATCCACTTCCTTACCTCCCATGTACCAATACCATCGGGCCATGGGATGAAATGGCGGAATAACACAACCTATCATCAAGTTCCACCAGCTCCAGGTTGTTTTATCAGGTTCTCCCCATTTCGCTACCAAATCCTCGGCATATGGATAATCCCATATACCTGGGATAAAATATTGCATTGGTCGTGGTGGTTTATCAGCATGGCCGAAAGGACTTTTCTGAAAATTTTCAATATCGTACCAGGGTCCAGACTCGTAACATGACAGTTCATTATACTGCTGCTTAAGTTCTGACAACGGTTTATTGAATTCCTGTTTATCGGGAAGGGACTTGAAGTGATTTGCCGCACAACCTGAACCCAATAGCAGGATACATGCCAAGCATGCAGCCAAAGTTATTTTTCTCATTCTCATGACCTCTTCTTTCTTTGTTGTTGCTCGAACATAGTGGAAAAGACGTGAGGTATGGCGCGACTACGCGCCATACCTCGGCCTCTCAATTCGATTATTTCAATTATTTTGGTGTCGATTCGATTCAGTTCATGGCATGGTGCAACTGTATTGTCCATCAATTGTCAGGCTGAAACCCATGGGATTATATGTCGCATTTGAAATCTCTAGAGTGTGGGTTTCGTTCGGAAGACCGAGCGAGGCTCCATAAAGGGTGGTCGTCCAGCCAGTCGGTTTTCCAGATGAGGTCGGCCAGTCCGAGCTATAAGGCGAAAGCTTTGTACGAGCAGCCTGACCGTCGCTCCACAAGTAATTTACCACAAGGTATACCATGCCGCCGGTGGATTCGGTTTGAATGTCAATCGGCATTGAAAATTGACCCACCATCGGCGTCCAAAATTGACCCACCCCAGGCAGTGATTTTGTAACTGTTCAGCAAAAAAGAACAATTTTCAAAAAAAGTTCTTGACATAGTTTTTTGTTAAATTTTTAAAAACAGGAAGACGTTCAGCATAGGTTCGGTAACGTCATATCAATGCTCTTATCAGACGATTTGCGACTTTGAAATAAGTAAAAACAAGGTCGCCTATGCGGAAATTTTTATAATGCGGTACGAGGCATCCTGGCAAGAAAAAAATCGATTTTAAAACCTGTGTTATGATCGACGCATAACACGGGAGTTCAGGATGACAGTTGATCATATTAATGTAGAGGCAAGCATCAAGCAGGTGAAAGTGTCGCCGACTGCGTGAAAATGTATCAAAAGCGCCGGTTTAAAAATGCGGACGGATTTTGTCTTAAATTGGGATGAG
>DAIEHU010000206.1 GCA_027353395.1 Desulfobacteraceae bacterium | reverse complement strand
GTGATCTCAGCAACTTACCAAAGGATATTCAAAAACTTCTTTTTTTGTTGATCGCAGACCTAAAAGCTGATGGCCCTATCCAAAAAGGGTGGCACAATTTTTCGCCGTTGGGAGAAAACAAATACCATTGCCACCTGTCCTACCGCTATGTTGCATGTTGGACATGGGAAGAAGGAACAATTGAAATCGAGGTGTATTATGTTGGCTCTCGTGAAAAAGCCCCGTATTGAGATATCTATCCAAGGTGAACATGCTGAAGAGCTTCTTGATTGGATAAAAAAGAAATTTGAAGTGAATATTCTTTCTTCCGAGATTGGTGATTCAATTCCTATTGAGGAAACCAACTTTTGGAAAGAAATGCAGTCAAATAGGATTGGCAATCTTCTCGCAGGTGCTAGACTTAAAGCAGGGCTTACACAAGCGCAACTTGCCGAAAAACTGAATGTCCGCCAGAACATGATCAGTGATTATGAAAGAGGCAAAAGAAGGCTTTCCTTGTCAATGAGTAAACGTATAGCCAAAATTCTTAACATCAAGGTTGACCGGCTCGCCTAAAAAACAAAAATGCGAACCAGGCGCTTCACCAGACGGCGAAGACGGCCTATTCGGGAAAGCCTTTTGCGCCGCTGGTGAGCTTAGCCGTTCCCGGCGGCTGCGTCGCGATTAAATTGATTTCTTAACCGATATCCCAGGCAATCCCCTGTCATTGTTACTTTTCTTGGTGGGCAAGAAAAGTAACAAAAGAACCCAGCCCAGCAATGCGGAAAACTCCCTGATCCGATGGTTTCCGTGGCGTGTGCAAAAACTCGCTGCTAATGTGGCTTGCCGGGAGGCGTTATGCCGACTTCGCTTATCGCAACCGTCAGGCTCATTGGCATTTATCCGCAAACAATACGCCCAAGACGCTCCACCAGATCGCCCCAAAAAACCGGCTAACGGTTTGAGGATATACTGCTGTCAACAACCAGTGTCACCGGCCCGTCATTGACAAGAGACACCGCCATCATGGCCCGGAATTGACCGGTTTGAACCCGGATGCCCATGCCCCGCACCCGGTCCGTAAAATACAGGTAAAGGCTTTCGGCGGTTTCCGGCGGAGCCGCGGCCACAAACGAAGGGCGGCGTCCTTTCCGGCAGTCGCCATACAGGGTGAACTGGGACACCACCATCATTTCACCATTCGTCTCTGAAATGGCCCGGTTCATTTTGCCGTTCTCATCCTCAAAAATACGTAATCCCGCGATTTTGTCCGCCAGCCAGTCCGCATCCGCCGGTGCATCCCCGGCACCCACGCCCAGCAATACCAGAAGTCCCGGCCCGGTGCGGCTGATAATCTGATTTTCGACAATGACGGAACAGGAACTAACCCGCTGAATGACTGCTCGCATGGCACTCACCTCAAATAGATAATGGTTTATCTCGATGTTGTCTTTCCATGTAGCGGCAGGCTGTTTTTTCTGTCAAGGGCAAAACCGGGAACACTACTGAAATCGTGTTTGCACCCGCCCAAACCTTTTGAATGGCTTATTTCCTTGACACAAACGCTTTATGTGGCTTAATTTAAAAAAATTTTACAATCATTTCACAAATAAATGGCGCAGGTTTTGACATATATAAGGACATTGACATGGATGATAAACAAGCATTGGATAAAAAAGACTATAAGCAAACCTTGAATTTGCCGGACACGAAATTTCCCATGAAAGCCAATCTGGCGAACCGTGAACCCGAGCAGTTGAAAAAATGGGAACAGGATAATCTCTATGAGACGGTCCGGGCGGCCAGCATGGGACGTCCGCTGTTTGTGCTGCATGACGGGCCTCCCTATGCCAACGGCAATATTCATATCGGCACGGCCCTAAACAAAATATTGAAGGACATTATTATCCGCTCCCGGCAGATGAGCGGGTATGACGCGGACTATATTCCCGGCTGGGACTGCCACGGCCTGCCTATTGAGCACAATGTGGACAAGGAGCTGGGGGCGAAAAAAAAGGAAATGGCCACGGTGGAAATCCGGCGGCACTGCCGGTCGTATGCCGAAAAATATGTGGATATCCAGCGGGAGGAATTCAAACGACTGGGCGGCATGGGCAAATGGCATGATCCCTATCTCACCATGGCCTATCCCTATGAGGCCATTATCGCCAAAAAATGCGCGGAATTCGCCCTGGACGGCAGCCTGATCAGAAGCAAAAAACCCATTTACTGGTGCTGCAGTTGCAAAACCGCCCTGGCGGAAGCCGAAATTGAATATGGAGATGAGAACTCGCCATCCATCTATGTCAAATTTCAACTCACGGATGATATCAGCGCGTTTGCGCCGGAGCTTTCCGGAAAATCCGTGTTTGTGGTGATCTGGACCACCACACCCTGGACCCTGCCCGCCAATCTGGCCGTGGCCCTGCATCCGGAATTTTCTTACGGGGCTTTTGAAGCCGGTAATGGCGAAGTCTATATTTTGGCCCGGGACCTGGCTGCGGACTGCATGAAAACGTTTGGTATTGAGACGTATGCTGAAATCGCGAATATTGATCCCCGAAATCTGGAAAATAAAAAATGCCGTCATCCCCTTTATGACCGGCCCTCAATTATTGTGCTGGGGGATCATGTGACCCTGGAAACCGGCACGGGCTGTGTGCACACGGCCCCAGGTCATGGCCGGGAGGATTTTGAGGCGGGAAACCGTTACGGCCTGGATGCCTATTCACCGGTGGATGACAACGGATGCTTCACCCATGACGTGGAAAACTATGCCGGAAAATTTGTGTTTAAGGCAGATCCTGAAATTATAGAAGAACTTGAGAAGAAACACGCGCTGCTGGCCAAAGGCCAGATCCGGCATTCCTATCCCCACTGCTGGCGGTGCAAAAAACCCGTGATTTTCCGGGCCACCCCTCAGTGGTTTATCTCCATGGACAAAACCGGCATCCGGGAAAAAGCCTTGAAAGCCATTGACACCGTTTCCTGGATTCCGGCCTGGGGAAGGGACCGGATATACGGCATGATTGAAAAACGGCCGGACTGGTGCGTGTCCCGACAGCGGTCCTGGGGCGTTCCCATCACCGTGTTTTACTGCCGCCATTGCAATGAAATCGTCATTAATCAGGAGATTATTGACCGTATTTATGATCTGTTTTGTGAACACGGGGCTGACATCTGGTTTGAGAAAGATGCGGCGTTTATCCTTCCGGAAAACACCCGGTGCCCGTCTTGTGGCGGCACGGAATTTACCAAGGAAACCGATATCTTGGATGTGTGGTTTGATTCCGGGGTCAGCCACGCGGCGGTGCTGGAACAGCGTCCGAGTCTGCGGTGGCCGGCGGATTTGTATCTGGAGGGATCTGATCAGCACCGGGGCTGGTTTCATTCTTCGCTTCTCACGGCCATTGGTTTTAAAGGCGCGGCCCCATACAAAACCGTTCTGACCCACGGGTTTGTGGTGGATGGGAACGGCAAGAAAATGTCCAAATCCATCGGCAATGTCATTGCCCCTAAAAAGGTGATCGACAAATATGGGGCGGAAATCCTGAGATTGTGGGTGGCTGCATCGGATTACAGAGACGACATCCGCATCTCGGAAACCATTTTAACCCAGTTGAGCGATACCTACCGCCGGATCCGCAATACCTGCCGGTTTATTCTGGGCAATTTATCGGATTTTGACCCGGCGAAAGACAATGTGCCTTATCATGACATGCCGGATATAGACCGGTTCGTTCTTCACAAGCTCCAGGGGCTTATCGGACGCAATCTTGAGGCCTATCAGGGCTTTGATTTTCATGTGGTCTACCATTCCCTTTACAATTATTGCACGGTGGATTTGTCCGCCTTTTATCTCGATATTCTGAAAGACCGGCTGTACACCTCTCTTGCGGATTCTCTGGAACGCCGGAGCGCCCAGACCGTGATGTGGAATATTGTGGATACCATCGCGAGACTCATGGCGCCGGTGCTGCCCTTTACCGCGGAAGAGGTATGGACGTTTATGCCGGAAGTGAACAATAAACAAAAAAGCATCCATTTGGCCCCGTTCCCGAAGGCTGATCCCGCGCTGATGGACGAGAACCTGGCCCGGCGATGGGAAATGATTATCCGGGTGCGGGGGGAAGTCACCAAAGTGCTTGAAACCGCGCGCGCCGAAAAACAGATCGGCCATTCTCTTGACGCGTCTGTCTCCATCGCCGCACCCGGAAGTCTCCATGACGTGCTGGCCCCGTATGCGTCGGATTTGAAATCGATTTTTATTGTGTCTGAAGTCAAACTCATGCGCGATGAAGAAATAACGGGCTTTGTCCAGACGGAAGTGGAAGGCCTGCGGGTGAAGGTGCAACCCGCGCCGGGTGAAAAATGCCAGCGGTGCTGGATGTATGATGAAAGCGTCGGGCATGAGAACAATGCTTCCGGCGTATGCGCCAGGTGCCAGGGAGTGCTTGATCAAATAGGCGGATTTTAGGGCAGGGGATAAAAACCGATGGGTGCGATGAAAAATAAATACACCATGCTGATATGCACAGCCGGTCTGGTGGCTGCGCTGGATCAGTTTACCAAATGGCTGATCATCCGGTATTTGCCTTTTTACAGCGAAAAAAAACTGATCCCCGGTTTTTTAAACCTCATTCACATCCATAATCCAGGCGGTGCATTCGGCATTTTTGCCAAAAATCAGGGCAGCCTGCAAAGCATGGCGTTTATCGCAATCGCCGCCGCCGCCATGGGGCTTATCCTCTATTTGTATAAAAAAATTCCGGATCATTATCCAGTCCTGGCCGTTGGGCTGGCCCTGATTTTCGGGGGTGCATTCGGCAATATGATCGACCGGCTGCGTATCGGCCGGGTCATCGATTTTATTGATCTGTATGTCGGCTCGCTTCACTGGCCGGCCTTTAATATTGCTGACAGCGCCATTACCGTGGGCATGGTGATTTTTGCGTTTTATATTGTATTCCGGAAAGTAGAGATATAGTTCTTGTCGCGGTGTTGTTTTGGAAGTTGAAAGCGTCTAAAGTCGATGCAATCGTAAAAAGTCCGCAACTTGTCATGCCGGACTTGATCCGGCATCCAGTATATCCAGCATGTTAAATAATTAAAACAATTCTCGATTCAATGAGTCGGGATGAGGAAATGGCGATGCATCCCATTCTGTTCAGATGTTGCGGCATAACGGTTCACACCTATGGTTTTTTTCTGGCTCTGGCCGTACTGTCTGCCATTTTTATGGCCAGGCGGGAAGCCATCCGTCTGGAAGTGGATCCGGATAAAATTATGGACGCCTGTTTTTACGTGGTTGTGGCGGCCATTGTTGGATCGCGTCTGTTTTACGTAGCCACCGCGCCATCCGCCTTTTTAGCCGATCCCCTTGAAATATTCAAAATATGGAA
>DAIEHU010000205.1 GCA_027353395.1 Desulfobacteraceae bacterium | reverse complement strand
GCCCCGGCGGGAAAGTGACTGGCGTGCTTCACCTGCATGATATTCTGGGCAAAGGGGCGGTTAAATTCAATGGAATATAAAACAACTTCAAAAGGATGCCATAAGGAATAAATATGAACGAATTCGATCCGTTTGATACAGACATTGAAACCATCGGGAAAGCCAAAATAGAATCCATGATCTTAGATGAAATCAGCGGCACCAGCGAAGAGATTTTCAAGTCCGATACCGATCGCATCCTGATTGATGTCACCGCAAGCAATATCATCAAACAGATCAACGCAAAAAAAACACCGCCGACATTTGAACTGGCCGGCCCCAGAAAAAAAATTTTTTTTGACCCCAGCAAACTGAAATGCGCGGTGGTCACCTGCGGCGGTCTTTGTCCGGGCATCAACAATGTCATCCGCGCCATTGTTCTGGAGCTGCATTATCGCTACCGGGTCCGGAATATTTACGGCATCCGTTATGGGCTTCAGGGATTTATTCCGGAATTCGGCCATCAAGTGATGGATCTGACGCCCGACCGGGTGGTGAATATCCATGAAATGGGCGGCTCTATTCTCGGATCCTCCAGAGGCCCCCAGGACATTGAAGCCATTGTGGATTGCCTGGAACGGATGAATATCGGCATCCTGTTCATGATCGGCGGCGACGGTACGCTGAGGGCCGCGTCAAGCATCGCCGAAGAAATCAAAAAACGAAAAACGAAAATCAGCGTGATCGGCATTCCCAAAACCATTGACAACGATATTTTCCGGCTGGCCAGGTCCTTCGGCTTTGACTCGGCGGTGGATATCGCCACCGAGGCCATCAAGGGCGCCCATAAGGAAGCCGAAGGATATCCGAACGGCATCGGCATGATCAAACTCATGGGGCGCCACTCCGGGTTTATCGCCGCCACGGCGACCCTGGCCCAGCAGGATGTGAATTTCGTGCTGATTCCGGAAATTGATTTTGAGCTGGAAGGGAAAAACGGTCTGCTCACCAAGCTGGAAAAAAGGCTGAAAGAACGGAAACATGCGGTCATTGTGGTGGCCGAAGGCGCGGGCCAGAAATTTTTCAAGAATACGGGGGCGGAATATGACCCTTCGGGCAATCTGAAGCTCTATGATATCGGGCTGTTCCTGAAGGAGCAAATCCAGGCCTATTTTCAAGGCAAGGGCGTTGAGGTGTCTATCAAGTATATTGACCCCTCCTATATGATCCGGAGCCTTCCGGCCAATGCCAATGATCATGTCTTCTGCGGATTTTTAGGACGGGACGCCGTTCATGCAGGCATGGCCGGGAAAACCAACATGCTCATCGGGCACTGGAACAACTTTTTCGTCAATGTCCCCATTCCGGCAACCGCCGGTAAACGAAAGCAGATCAACCCGCACGGAAAAATCTGGCAGACGGTGCTGGAAGCCACCGGCCAGGGGGATTTGACCAATTCACCGGGGTAAAAGGGGTTGCCGCACATCACCCGGATGCCAGCCGTCCACTTCCTGGAAGCCACCCTGGGAAATCTTTAAAAGATAAATATCCTTGACCGCCTCCCGGCTTTCATCAAACACGGTCTTGCCGGTAACCCCCTCGAAAGGCGGCATGGTCAGCAATGCTTTTTGGATACCGGCGCTGTCATGAACGTCGGGGCGGCTCGCCAGCGCAAACAGCATCATGGCCGTATCATAGCTTATCGCTTCGATAAATCCCGGCGTGTTGCCGTATGCCGCCGTAAATCCGGAGACGAATTGACGCACCTGCCCGGAAGCGCTCTTATCAAAAAAGCCATCGGGGATGATGATGTTCTGGATATTGTATTTCGCTATCTGGATCAATTTGTCTGAATGCCACAAATTGGTGCCCAGCAGGTACACGCCCTTTACATCATAATAGGCCAGTTGCGGAATGATCAGCCCGGCCTTTTCCGGTGAGTCCGGAATAAAAATCGCGTCAAAAGCCGCTTTCGGCTCCGGCGGAACCGTCCCCATCCGGGAACCCGCCAGCCTTTTAATGGCATCGGCGAAATCCGTCTGGCCGGACGTGTAGGCTTCAGCGCCCACAATCGTGCCGCCAGCGGCGATCACCGCGTCCCGGAATAGCGCCATATGGATATTCCCATAACTTTCAGATGGATAAAGGATGGCGAACCGCTTCAGCCCCAGCGTACCGACGGTATATGACACCAGTGAATTGACCTGCATCCGGGGCGTTAAAAAATTGCGAAACACATAGTCGCCGATCCCGGTAATTCCGTCTTTCTGGGTCAGCGTGATAATGGGAATTTTTAATCCCTGGGCCGCCTGGGCCGCCTCATCGACCGTGCCGATCGGTCCGATAATGGCCGAGGCATTGCCGTCCGCCAAATCTTGCACTGCCTGACGGGTTTTCTGAGGATCGGACCCGGTATCCTTGAGCAGAATTTTGACGGCGGCTCCGCCTTCCTGGCGAGCAAACCGGGTAAGCGCGTATTCAACCCCGTTATAGGCCTGATGACCGAATGTTTGATATTTTCCGGTCATGGGAAGCAGACAGCCAATAACGATCTCCCGGTGTTTGGCGAATCCGGGGGATTGCATCTCCGAAATCAGTTGTTTGGCCTGACCGGCATTTTCATGGGACGGATATCGAGCTGCAAAAGCCGACAAAATTGCCGCTGCGTCATCCGTCTTCCCCTCTTTCATATAATTGACGCCCAGTTGATACATGAGCTCGGCGCTGGGTGGATGGCCGGCCAATTTTTCCAGTTCGGCGGACAATTCCGGCGCCCCCATCAGGGGCAGAGCGTTTTTCAGCTTTGACAAGGCATGTCCGGATTCCTTTTCCGTGCTGGCCGTCTGAAATGCGCTCAAATAGGCGTAATATGCTTCGCGCGGAGACTTGAGCGCCATATAGGCATCTCCGATCATCAGATTTGCGCGATACGCCTGACCGCCGGTCAACGGCTGGGCCAGAACATTCCCCGCAGATATGGTGATCGCCCGGAAATCGCCCGTCTTGGACCACACATTCAGCAGCTCCAGGCGTGCATCTCTGGCATATGGCGTATCCGGATAATCCGCAATGACCCGCCGGAAATCCGTTTGCGCCTTTTTATACTGCCGCTTCAACGAATGAATCTCCCCCACCCGGAACCGGGAAGCGGACGCAAGCGGCGTATGCGGAAATTGCGACAGATAAGATTCAAAGCCGGAAAGCGCCTCATTGTATTCACCGGCCTGGTAATGGGCTTCCGCCGAATCATAAAGGCGCTTTTCCGGACTGAGCTGCCAGAAAGGCCCCGGTCCGGTGTTCCTGGAGGCGCAGGAAAAACAGAACCCCACCATCATCAAAATAAAAATTTGTTTGATGCGTTTCATGATAAGAAGCCCCGATCAAATGCGGTTGCGTTCACTATTTACTGGCTCCAGCCATGGTTCGTTGCTTAAATGACAGTTTTTTTAACAATTCATCTGTTCATATACCATAATTTTTGTCAATTATATCTGAAAACCCAATGTCGCTTTTAATAGCAAATTAACCGTGACGGGCCTGTAAAAAGTCAAATTTTCAAAATTTTTATACTTTGAGCATATGCTCATTATTTGGCGTGATGGCCATGAAGCGATTTTTAAGGTTCCGCCATTTCCTTAAAAATTGCTCTTTGATAATTAACAAAGCATGATTCCGGTCAAAACCGGTATCCCAATGGTATAAAATTTGCTTTATTTTTGTAATCACAAAACCGGGGGATTATGGCCGGGGGAAAACCAAAATGGCTCAAAATATTTTTTTGTTGACAGATACATACCACTATGTGGCAGTATCGAAGCAACATAAACAAAGCTGCGTTTAAGGAATAAATAATTTAACTGGTGAAGTGCTTAAAAAATGTTTATTTAGAAGAATAAAGGTATAAAGGGTATCAAAAATTAACTTTTTGGCAAAATAAGGGAGAACATCATCATTATGGGTAAAAAATATCTTAAAATAATCGGGCTTGGGTTTTATCTGGCATTATTTTTCTCACTGTCATTCTCATTGGTTGTTCCCCGATCGGCAAAAGCCGCCTGAACCGGTCCTGAGCTGGCCGTGTCTGTCAGCCCCGCAGGAAGTGGTGTGGTCTTTGCGCATGATAACCTTAGGCCTCCAACTGAAAAATATTTCCCTCCGGAGACAACTGCAACATGTTTTAGTGTAAATCAAACTGTCGTGCTTCAAGCAACCCCGAAAGCCGGGTACACATTTTCCCGGTGGGCTATTTCTGGCGGCGCGGGAACTTACAGCGGCTCGTCGAATCCATATTCGATTAAAATGCCGAGTACTCTCACAGCCACCCGGATAGTCGCCTATTTTACCGGAGGCACCTCGCCGACAGATGCCATGGCCCAGGCCGGACCGGACCAAACCGTGAAGGAAGGCGACGTGGTGACTTTAAATGGCTCAGGGTCCAGTTATTCGGGCGGGACCATCATCAGTTATTTATGGGAACAGATCAGCGGCCAGCAAGCCGTCCTTTCAGGAGCCAACACCTCCCAGGCGTCTTTTACAGCGCCATCTGTTCAGCAGGGCGGAGATACACTGGTTTTCCGTTTAACCGTTACCAACAACAATAATGTCAAGGATACCGACACGGTCAACATAACCGTCCAATGGACGGATACGGGTTCCCTGAAGGCGGATGCCGGACCGGACCAATCGGTTATTGCCGGCGACACGGTCAATCTCGATGGTTCCGGTTCTTCGGACTCGCAAGGACTGAGCCTTAGTTATCAATGGAAGGTGGAAAGGGCATCGATTGATACATCGGGAATCTCCTTGTCGAATCCTTCCGGCGAGACCACTTCCTTTACCGCACCGGACGCCAGGGGGTGGGTTGAATTCCGGTTAACCGTGACAAACACTAATGGAGATAAATCTTCGGATCTGGTGATGGTAACGATCAGCAAGGCCGGAGGCGCGGGGCTTATAGCCGATGCCGGGCAGGACCAGGTGGTCTCCGCCGGGAGTTCCGTCCAGTTGAATGGCTCATGGACTTCGCCATCCGGGAGTACGGTCATAAGCCATCAATGGACAAAAATCAGCGGGCCGTTTTTAACCCTTTCCGGGAGCGACGCGATGTCTCCAGGCGCCACCCATGACATCAACCCGACATTTACAGCGCCTGATATTTCAACCGGTCAGGAAACGGCTGTTTTTCAGTTTATCGTGAAGGACGCCACGGGCGCGGTCGCCATGGATGAAATGATGGTAACGATGGATAGCCTGGCCTATATCAGCAGCAATCAACCGCCGGTGGCGGATGCGGGGCCTGATCAATCGGTTATGCCCGGTGCCAAAGTGACACTGGATGCATCCAATTCTTCCGACCCCGAAAAAAAGCCGCTTTTATACCGATGGACACGTACTGCAGGCCCAGAT
>DAIEHU010000204.1 GCA_027353395.1 Desulfobacteraceae bacterium | reverse complement strand
GAAAAAACTTTCCGACGCCGTTATTCAGGTTGTGGGGGCTTTTGAAGCCACCTTTGTGACGGCGTTTGAGCCGGCCAGAATATGGATTTCCGGAACCGGAATGGATGCGGCGGTTCTTCAGGAGGAAATTCACCGTGTGCTGGACATCCCCGTAACCCATGTTAATTTGCTCCGTGATATTGAATTGGATATCAAGCCCGCCCCCGGCGTTTCATTTGAGCCGGATCGGATGAACACCGCCTTAAGCCTTGCGGCGCTGGAAATTTTTGGGCTTCCGGCGATTAATTTCTTTGGGTCGCGCTCCATCATTAAAAAATATTGGGAAGAATACAGAAACGATTTTATCCGGACAGGGGTGATGGCCGCTTTTGTTTTTGTCATCGCACTGTTTAACGTATTGCTGGAAGCGCATTTTCTTCAAAAAGAGGTCCAGCGGTACAATCGGCAAATTGCTTTTTTGTTTCAGTCGACATTCCCGGATGTCACCAAAATCATCGACCCGCTGCAGCAGATGCGGGCCAAGGTGGATGAAGAACGCAAGAAAAATATGTTTACCGGAGACATGGAAAACGAGATGGCGAATATCGACATCCTGAATGAAATCAGTTCCCGCATTCCGGCTGGTCAGGATGTTGAATTCACCAATTTCGTCCGGGGAGACAAAAGCCTCCTGGTGACCGGCAACACGGATTCCTTTAATACGGTTGATGATATCAAGGGACGGTTGTCCCAGGCCGAGGGTCTGAAAAACATCACCATCAATTCAGCGAATATGGAAAAAGCAACCAATCGCATTCAGTTTAAATTGAAAATCGATTTATAATATTTTCACGAAAGACATCGATGCATTTAAATCTCAACCAGCGCGAAAAGATCACCATCTCCGGAGCCGCCGTATTCCTGGTGATTTTCATCATGGTGCAATGGCTGATCGTTCCGGTATTTGAAAAAAGGGATGAACTCAAAGGCCGCCTGGACTCCAAAAAAAATATCCTGATGGATATGAAATCCTTACGGTCTGAATACCTTGCCATGAAGAGCAAGGCCGATTCCTCCCGCGAGAATTTGAACAAGAGACAGCCGGGATTCACGCTTTTTTCATTTCTGGACCAACTGGCGGGAGATACCGGATTGAAATCGCATATCGAGTACATGAAGCCTTCCACTGCTGTCAAGGAAGATTCCGGTCTTAAAATATCCCGGGTTGAATTAAAGCTTCAGGAAATCACCATGAAAGACTTAACATCCTATTTATTTAAAGTGGAAACTTCTGAAAACATGCTGATTGTCAAACGGTTGTCCATCATCAAAACCGGGAAAGACAGCGGGCTCATCAGCGCCGTGTTGCAGGTGGAAACATTTGAGTCCTAACGGAACCATCATATTCAGGATTGTGTATTCATGAAAAAAAGGCTGGCCTATGCCGGATATATTATTGGGGTGACAGTCCTTTGTCTTTATTTCCTGTTTCCCAGTGATGCCGTAACTTCTTATATAAATTATAAAATTAATTCAATATCCCCGGATGTGAAATGGACGCTTCACGGGGTGAAACCCGCTTTCCCGCCGGGGCTCTCGTCAGACCTGCTGGAGGTATCTCTTGGGGGCAAGAAAATAATCGGCGCGGAGAAGGTGAAGGTAGCCCCGTCCCTGATTTCGTTACTGACTATCGATAAAGATCTGCGGATCACAGGCGATACATGCGACGGAACCGTGGATGCGAAACTGATTGTTTCGGGGGCCGCCCATGCGCCTAAAATAGATATTAACGCTGTGATAGACGGCATTCAGATATCCAGCATACCCTCGCTGAAAGAATTGAAACTTTGCCAGGTGTCCGGGGCTGCCTCGGGGACGGTGGTATTTTCCAACAGAGAAGCCGCCGCGGGCAAAGGAAACGCGCGGGTTAAAATTACGGACAGCCAGATCCGGTTTACGCCGGCGTTGTTTGGGATTACTCAGGTGACGTTTAAAGCCGTTACCGCGGAATTTGCGCTTGTGGGCGAGCAGGTGACACTGAAGCGTCTTGATATTGACAGCCGTGAAGTGTCCGGAACAGCAACGGGATCAATGACCCTAATGAAGCCCATCGGAAAAAGCCTGATCAATATCACTGGAGAAGCGACTCCGCATCCCGGCATCCTTAAACAGTTGGGGAACCAATTCCCCGTGGAGCTGATTTCCGGCATGAAAACAAAAACCGGCGGCATTCCCTTTCGTATTTCCGGTTCCGTGGAACAGCCGAATTTTTCATTAAAATAGATGGTTTTAAGCAATGCACATGCTGATTGATTGTTATCATGATTAAACACGGATTTTTCCTGCTCAATTTATTGCTGATCGCGGTTTTGATCTTTTTTTCCGTCTCTCTGGGATACCAGGTGCTTTCAGCCGCATTGAATCAGGCGTCCTCGTCCGATCTGACCGCCATCGCCTTGACAGGCGCTGGGCAAACGGATATCCGGTCTGCGAATGAAACGCCGCCGCCGGTACGGCAATTGTCCGCCTATCAATCCATCATCACTCGTGATTTGTTTAAAACCCGGCAAGATCTCAAGCCTGCGAACGCCATGGCCATTGACCCGGATAAGCTCAAACAAACCACCCTGAACCTGAAATTGCTGGGAACCATCACCGGCGGGGAAGAAGACAACGGGTATGCGGTCATCGAAGACGTCCAAAAACGTAAACAAGGGCTGTACAGGGCCGGCGACGCCATTGTCAATGCCCAGGTCAAAGCGATATTGCGGAAAAAAGTGGTTCTCAGCGTGGATGGCAAAGACGAAGCGCTGCTGATGGAGGATGACAAGAATAAGACTAAAAAACAAGGCGGGATGCAGCCGGATGCCTCGGGCGGCTTTGAACCCGCGCTGCCGGATGAAGGCGGCGAAGCCGATGAGTCCGTCAATATCGACCGTGAAAAAATCAATGATTCGTTAAGAAATATCAATCAACTCATGAGCCAGGTGAAGGTGAGGCCCCATTTCAAGGACGGCAAACCCGACGGTCTGCTGTTAAGCCATGTCCAGCAGAATTCCATATTCAATGAAATGGGATTGCAAAACGGCGATATCGTCAAGGGCGTGAACGGCAAGGAAATTCAATCGGTGGATGACGCGCTGAAATTCTATGAAAGTCTCAAGTCCTCAACAGCGGTTGAAGTTCAGATTGAACGCCAGGGCGAGACGAAAACGATCGGTTATCAAATCAAGGAATAGTTCAATCCATTTATGAGAAATCGGAAGATAACTATGCGAAATTCTATTAAATATTTACTTTTCATGTTAAGCATGTGTATGGTATATCTGGTCATCGGCAGTGTTTGCGATGCCCATGCCCAGTCCGGACAACAGAATCCTCCCGGCCAGCCTCCGGCTGCGCCCATGAAACCCGGGCCATCGCCTTCCGAAGTGTCTCCGGACAGCTTTATTTCCATTGATTTCAATGATGTGGATATTGAAGTATTTATCAAGTTCATCAGTGAACTCACCGGTAAAAATTTTATTATTGACCAGCGTGTCAAGGGAACGATTTCTGTTATCTCTCCCACCCGGATTTCCGTCAAGGAAGCGTATGCGGTGTTTGAGTCGGTGCTTGACGTTCACGGTTTTGCGGCAGTCGATGCCGGGAGTGTGACCAAAATTATTCCATCGCCCTATGCCCGGACCATGAATATCGAGACCCGGCTGAGAGAGGAATCGGATTCCCCAAACGATAAAATCGTCACCCAACTGATTCATTTAAAATATGCGGACCCAAATGAAGTCAAACAATTATGCGCCCCTCTGGTTTCAAAAAGCAGTGTGGTTCTCTCCTATGCGCCCACCAATATGCTGATTATCACGGATGTGTATTCCAATATCAAACGGCTCATCAATATCATTAACGCCATTGACGTAACCGGTATCGGCAAGGAGATATCGGTGATACCGGTTGAACATGCGAACGCGGAGGAACTGTCGAAAACCATCGATTCGGTGTTTAATGCGGACATACAGGCCAAAAGAGGCCAGAAGGACGTGATTCTGGTGCCGGATAAACGCACGAATATTATCGTTGTTCTGGCCAGCCAGACTGGCACGGAACGCGTCAAGAAATTGATTTCCATGCTCGATCAGGACACGCCCAGGGGCAATGAAAGCATCCATGTGTATTACCTGGAAAATGCAAAAGCCGAAGATCTTGCCAAAGTCCTTCAGGAATTTCCCACCAAACAGCAGGGAAATGCCGATAAGGGCAAACAAATGGCGCCCGTGATTTCGGAGAATGTGAAAGTCACGGCGGACAAGGCCACCAACAGCCTTATCATTGTGGGTGAAAAAGACGATTATGAAATATTAAAAGGGATCATCAAAAAGCTCGATATGCTTCGTTCCATGCTCTATATTGAATGCTTGATCATGGAGGTCAACAAGGATGAGTCCTTAAACATGGGCACCGAATGGATGGTTGGCGGCAATTCCAGCTATCAGAACAAGAAAGGCGTCTGGGGGTCCGGATTCAGCGGCGGGGCTACCGGAGGCGATACCGGGATGCTCCAGTCAGCCATTTCCACATCAACTGGTAAGGCCTCTTTACTGCCGCCGGGTTTTTCCATGGGTGTTTTCGGTGAGGCCATTCAGGTGGGCAATGTCGTGTTCCCGAATATCGCTGCCGTCATCAGCGCCTATAAAAAGGACCGTTCCGCCAATATTCTGTCAACCCCCCAGATTTTAACGACTTCCAATGAAAAGGCCAAAATAACGGTGGGCAAAAACGTCCCTTACCTGACCAAGGCCAGCTCCGGCGATACCAATTATGCCAATTATGAATACAAGGATGTGGGCATTAGTCTGGAGGTCACCCCCCAAATCAATAAAGAAAAACAGGTCCGGCTGGAAATCACGCTGGAGGCCACCAAACTCGAATCCACCACGGATTTGTTCCAGCCCACCACGTTGAAACGAACGATCAATACCGTTGTGGTGGTGAATGACGCCAATACGGTGGTTATCGGCGGATTGATCGATGATGCGCTTTCTTCAACCGATTACAGGGTTCCCTGCCTAGGGAGCATTCCTGTTTTCGGCTGGCTTTTCAGATCCATGGGAAAATCCGCGGAACAGACGAATCTGTTTGTTTTTATGACGCCGCATGTTCTTGAAACCAAAAAAGAGATAGATTCGATGTATAATCTTAAGAAACAGAATATCAAGGACATTGAAAACGGGAAAATCCAACTGTTCAAAGGGGAAGGCAATGTCCCCATTCCGGACCTGATCATGAATAAATAATGATTTTTAGGGTATAACATCTGTCCATGCGCATAATTCCGATTCGCATTCAAGCGGCATCCGCGTTGGCTGTGTCGTCGGCTCCTCGACTTACAAATAGTAAGCCTGCGTCGCCTTC
>DAIEHU010000203.1 GCA_027353395.1 Desulfobacteraceae bacterium | reverse complement strand
ATGAAGCTGAAGGGGATGGGTGAGCGTCCCTTCGATGGGGAGCAGGTTCCGGTCGGTGATGAGTTCAAAAATCAGCCCGGTCCGGCTGCATTTGATAAATGCCACATGGCCGTTTGTTGTATCCGCTGATTTCAAGATGACAAAACATAGCGCGGCTTCATACCAGCGGGCCATGGCCCGGCTGTCTTTGACCACAAGCCCGATATGTTCGATGGGGTTGGACGGCATGGATGTTTATCCTTATTTAAAGCTTATTTCCCGGTCCTGAGCTTGGCCAGCTCCTCTACATATCCGTAGATATGCAGACCTTTGGAGCTTGCCACAATGGGACCGGATTCCACGCCGATCTCATCGGCCATGGTTTTCTGCAGCACCGCGATGCCCGCCAGATTGGCGGGAAATCCGCCCCACAAGTCCCAGGACCGGAAATACGGATAAAAAATCAGGGCATTGTCCTTGATGCGCATGTCAATATGGCGCAGGCAGGGCGGGTCTTCAAGCTTGTAGTCATCATGGCGGGCCACCTGCAGCACCGCCTGGTTGGTATTGGGCGTTTTTTTCAAAACCTCGATCCAGTGCGGGATCTGGGGATAAATTCTGGATCCGTAGGTGTATTGCTCAGTGGGCTCGATATGGTCGGTCATCAAATAGGGCAGATATTGTTCGACATAGCCGTTCGCCACGGGGTTGGGGATATTGAAATGGGCCGGTATCTGGGGCAGCATGGTATCATAGGGCACGGAATACGGCCGTCCTATATGCACCACGATATGGTCAAATTCAAGCCGGGTCTGCCCCACAAACGATCCCTGGTGAATTTCATATTTAAACCCGACATCCAGAATCGCAGCGATACACTGAAACCATGCGTCCTGAATGTCAATGGCGTCGATTTTGGTTAAAATAAGGTTCATTCGTTCTTTTTCCTTTCTTGCCAGAGTATGGTTATGTGTTTTACCGTAATATTGTTTTTAATAATTTCATATAGTTGTAGAATGCCGGGTAACGGAACGGGAAATCCACCCGCGTGGATTTCTGGATGACACTCTTGTGGTGGGAGAATGTGTCAAACCCGAATTTTCCATGATACCCCCCCATGCCGCTCCCCCCTACGCCGCCAAAAGGCATGTACGGGGTGGCCAGGTGAATCAGGGTGTCGTTGATGCAGCCCCCGCCGAAAGAGATTTGTTTCAATACCCGGTCCACGGTCTGCCGGTTTTCCGAAAACAGATACAGGGCCAGGGGGTTGGGATGGCTGGAAACAACGTTGATCGCTTCTCTAAGTTCTCCATATTCCAGCACCGGAAGGATCGGGCCGAAAATTTCCTCCCGCATCACGGGCAACGGCATATCCGATACATCCAGCAGGGTGGGGGAAATGGTCAGGCGCGCCAAATCCGATTCCCCGCCGTACATGATTCTCGCGCCTTTTGTGAGGCTCATCAGCCGGTCAAAATGATGGCGGTTGACGATTTTGGGGTAGTTTGGGCTGTTCATGGGCGGAACGCCGTAAAATTGTTCAATGCACTGGATCATCCGGTCCACAAGCGGCTCTTTGATCGACTGGTGCACCAACAGATAATCCGGCGCGATGCAGGTCTGGCCCGTGTTGATGAATTTTCCGGAAACAATCCGCCGGGCCGCAACGCCAAGATTGGCGTCCGGCTCCACAATACAGGGACTCTTTCCGCCCAGCTCAAGCGTAACGGGGGTTAAATGCGCTGCTGCCGCCGCCATAACGATTTTTCCCACCCCAGGGCTGCCCGTAAAAAAGATATAATTGAAATTCTCCGCCAGCAGGGCCGTGCTGACCTCAACACCGCCGGTCACCACCGTGATGTAGGCCGGGTCAAAAATGGATTCAACCAGATCGGCGATTGCCTGGGAGGTATAGGGGGAAAATTCCGAGGGCTTCATGATGGCACAATTGCCAGCGGCGATGGCCGCCGCCAGAGGCGCCACCGCCAATTGAAACGGATAATTCCAGGGGGATATGATCAGAGCCAGACCATAAGGCTCCGGATAGATATGGCTTACCGCCGGCAAATGATAAAAAGGGGTGCGGACCCGTTTGGGTCTGGCCCATGCCCTGACTTTTCCGGCGATATGCCCGATCTCTTCCCGCACAATGCCCACTTCGGTCAGATAGGCTTCATAGGGTGATTTGCCCAGATCCTGATACAAGGCTTTTAAAATCTTATTTTCGTTTTGGACAACAGCGTGTTTCAACAGCCCCAACTGTTTGATGCGAAAAGAAATTTCTTTTGTCTGGCCGGAGTTGAAAAACGCCCGCTGATTTTTCAGCACCGCATGAATTTCCGTCATTTTTTTTCTCCGGTTTGAAGAGTGATTGACTTTTCAAATAATTGATGATCAAACAGCGTTTTATAAAATAAAGAAGATGAAGGCGTTTGTAAAGGGCCAACACATAAAACCATCACCGGTTCGCAATATGAACAAACAAACCGCCATAACAACGCAATCCCATCCGGGGCATTCCGACCTGGTTGCGGATTGGGACCGTCTGTTCCGGGTTTTTATCTGCCCGAAAGGCCATGCATCCCGAGCCACCCTGATCAAATATATGGATCAGATTCTCTACGGCCTGAACGATTTTTTAAAAAAAAATGTGGGCATCACCGAAGCCGTCAGCCTGAAAGACCTGTCCGAGCGGTTCACGGATACCGTCATCAATGACAACCCGCAAAAGAAACTCGCGGACGTAATCACCTGCCTGATCAAGGAAATCGCCCCCCATGCCGTGAATGTGTCATCCCCTTATTTTGTGGGCCACATGACTAGCGCCATTCCCTTTTTTATGGTCCACCTCAAAACCATCGTCTCGGCCTTGAACCAGAACGTGGTGAAGCTGGAAACCTCCAAAGTGGTATCGGTTCTGGAAAAGCAGGTGATCGCCAAAATTCACCGGGTGATTTACAATAACACGGAAGAATTTTACCGGCATCATGTTCAGAACGCCGACACCACGCTGGGCGTTTTTGTGGAAGGCGGCACCACCGCCAACCTGACGGCCATGTGGATGGCCAGAAACGCAAAATTCCAGCCGAAAGCGGATTTCAAAGGCATTGAAGCCGATGGCCTTGTTGCCGCCTACCGTGCCTGGGATGTTGACCGCTGTGTCGTTCTGGTTTCCCGCAGGGGCCATTATTCCTTAAGAAAAGCCGCCGGCATCCTGGGCATCGGCAATAGCAATGTCATCCCCATTGATATCTGCAAAAACAACCGCGTTGATCTGTCCTGCCTGAAACGGACCATCCGGCGGCTGCAAATCGAAGAGCCGAAAACCTGCATTCTGGCCATTGTGGGGGTTGCCGGGGCCACGGAAACCGGCACTGTTGACCCGCTGGAGGATCTGGCGGAAATCAGCACCCAGGTAGGCACCCATTTTCATGTGGATGCAGCCTGGGGCGGGCCAACGCTGTTTTCAAAAAAATACAGGCATCTGCTGAACGGAATCAGTCTCGCGGATTCCGTGACCATCGATGGGCACAAGCAGTTTTACATGCCCATGAGTTGCGGCATGCTGTACTTAAAAGACCCGGCAGCAATGGATGTGATCGCCTACCATTCCAACTATGTGAACCGCATGGGTTCCGTGGATCTGGGGATTAAAACCCTGTCCGGCTCCAGGGAAGCCAACTCCCTGATTCTGGACAGCGCTTTGAAAATCATGGGCGCGAAAGGGTATGCGCTTCTCATTGATCACGGCATTGAAACCGCCGCCGCATTTGCCAGGGAAATCAAAAAAAGAGAACTTTTTGAACTCATGACCCCGCCGGTGCTCAATATCCTGACCTACCGGATCTGCCCGCCTCATGCCAAAAAACTTCTGGAAACCGCCGATAATGACCGGCGGCGAATCATCAACGAAAAACTCAATACCGTCAACCGGAGGCTTCAACAAATCCAGCGCGAGGCCGGAACGAGTTTTGTCTCCCGCACCACCCTGCTGCGCGACAACAACCCGGACGACGCCATTGTGGTGTTAAGAAGCGTCATCATGAACCCCATGACCACCCTGTCAATCTTAAGTGAAATCTTAGATGAACAGGAACGGATTTTTGAGCGGGATTTGAAGGGGCTGCTGGAAGGACAGGTTTTAGTGGCTTAGGCTGTAGGCTGAACCAATCTGAACCGCCGCCCGACCCAGCTCAAACGCCTTTATATTGGTTTCCACAAACGTTTTTTTCGTTGATTCACGAATCGCTTCATGGATGCTTTCAGGGGTTATGGGCAGTCTGCCGGTCTCTATCAATGCGCCCAAAAGCACCATGTTCACCGACAATTCATTGCCCGCCTCTTTCGCCAGGGCATGGGCGTCCAGGGTGATCAACCGGCCAACCTTGGATTTGATCAGATCTTTAATCGTGTCCATGTCCGGATATTTTCCCTTGCCGATGGCCGCGGTAAACGGCGGCAGGGGTGAGATATTGGTGATGACGATGGTTTTTGCGTTGCACCGGCCCAAGGCCCGCAATGCTTCCAGGGGCTCAAAGGCCAGAAACAGATCGGCCTCGCCGTCTGAAATAATCGTGCTTCGGGCGTCCCCGAAAACCATCGCGGATTCCACCACCCCGCCCCGCTGGGCCATGCCGTGAATTTCGCTCATCCGAACCGGCACATCCAGGCGGCAGGCCGCTTCGCCCAGCACCCTGGAAGACAGGAGATTTCCCTGCCCGCCCACGGCCACAATGATCAATCGTGTGATATCCATATTATTTCCCATTCATTTTATTCTTATTTTAAAGGCAGTATCGCATGTTCCGGGCATATCTGGGCGCAGACCCCACAGCCGGAACACAGGGCCGGATTGATGCGAACTTTGCCGCCATCCACAAAAAATGCCGGACAGCCCAGATCATTGATGCAGTTCCGGTGATTTTTGCACCGGTCGCTCACAAAAAAGGGTTTTCCGCTCTGTTTTTTCAAACTCCGTTCAAACAGAACGCATCCCTGCTGGGCGATGATCACGGACACGCCCTTGTGCGCGATGGCTTCTTCTACCGCGGCGATGCTTTTTTTGACGTTATAGGGTTTGATCACGCTGACATGCGTCACGCCGATGCCCCGGACTACCGCCTCGATGGAGACCCGGCCGTAGCCGTCATAATTCATGGCTTTCATGTCCACCCCCGGATGGGGCTGATGGCCGGTCATGGCGGTGATGTGATTATCCAGTATGATCAGGGTGATATCATGATTATTAAACACCGCGTTCACGAGCCCCGGAATGCCGGAATGAAAAAACGTGGAATCCCCGATAAAGGAAATCACCGGTTTATCTGTTATTTTTGAAAATCCGCACAGCAGTCTTTTGCCCTGCGTACGGATGAATATCTTCTTCTGACAATGCAGTGGTGTTCATTCGTACCTTTTGT
>DAIEHU010000202.1 GCA_027353395.1 Desulfobacteraceae bacterium | reverse complement strand
GATTATATGGAAAACAATGTCAAATGGCATTACGGGAGCATGGATTCCGTCCTGGCGGACAAGGCGAGGGCGTCGGTGGACAGGATGTACGGTAAAGCGTAAAATGTCTATTCGAAAATTGCAGGTCGGGATTCTTTCCCGACAACATCATTTGCCGGGTAAGAAACCCGGCCTACGGAGGAAACCATGAGCGAAGTAACAGGAACCACCTGGACGGTTTATGACGCCAATGCCATGACCCAGGCCGAAATTTACGGTCATGTGTTGTGCGAGCTGGGAGCGCGGTATCCGGAAATTGTCGGTCTGACCGCCGATCTGGCCAAATCCACGAAAATCGGCATTTTCGGCGACAAGTTTCCGGAGCGGTTTTTTAACGTGGGCATCGCGGAGCAGAACCTGTTCGGCGTGGCCGCGGGCATGGCAAAGGCCGGGCTTCTGCCCTTTGTGTCCACCATGGCGGCGTTTGCGTCCATGCGCGCCTGCGAACAGGTGCGGACCGATATCTGCTATCAGAACCTCAATTGCAAAATTATCGCCACCCACGGCGGCGTGTCCTTTGGCACCGCGGGCTCCACCCACAACGGCCAGGAGGATGTGGCCATCATGCGGTCATTTCCCAACATGACCGTGATCGTGCCCGCCGACGGCATCGAAACCGCCAATGCGGTCCGGGCCTGCGTCAAATATCCGGGGCCGGTTTACATCCGCGTGGGCCGGGGGTTCGAGCCCACCTATTACAAGGATGAGAACTACGGTTTCCAGATCGGAAAAGCCCACCTGATCGCGGACGGCACGGATTTGACTATCATCTGCTGCGGCGTGACCGTGCTTCAGGCGGCCGAGGCGGCCCGGGTATTAAAGGAAGAAGACGGCTTGAGCGTCCGGGTGCTCAACATGCACACCATCAAGCCCTTGGACACGGAAGCGGTCCTGAAAGCCGTGTTGGACACCCGCCGGATTATTACGCTGGAAGACCATAATATTATCGGTGGACTCGGCACGGCGGTGGCGGACGTGATCGCGGCCTCTGGTAAAGGGTGCGCGTTTGAAAAAGTGGGCATTCCGGATGAATTTTCGCTGGTGGGATATCCCGAGGATCTTTACGCCCATTACAAACTCGACACCAACGGGATTATCGGCAAGGTGAGGGCCGTCATGGGGCGCGATTTTGAAGCCGATGAAGACTGGGAAGACGAGGTGTAGCCTATGTCCACACAAAGGGATCTGATCGCAACAAAGATTGTCATGCACGCCATTCTGCCGGTGATGAAAGTGATACTGGAAGATGACCCGGCCATGAAAAAGCGATTTGAGGGTGTCACGGCGAAAGTGCAGTTTATCGCCGGTTTTGATGGGAAAGATATCGGCGCGGCCCTGTTTTTTGATAAAGGCCGGTTTGAGGTGATCCACGATATTTTGCAAAATCCGGACCTCACGTTTTCCTTCGGCACGATTGAGAAATTCAACGCGTTTCTGGCTGGAAAGCCGGTGATTCCCAAAATACGGGGCCTGACCAAGGTGGGGCTGCTGGTTAAATTCGTTACCCTGCTCCTTGCCATGAAAATTCTCATGCCAAACGTCAAGCCCAAAATTCCGGAAAAGAGGCGTCTGAAGGTGAAGATGATCGTTTACATGATCACCACCGCCTTAAGCCAGTACAACAAGGCCGGAGACCCGGAAATGGCGGAATGGACCGGAAAACAGCCGGACCGGGTATATCAGATGTCCGTGGAGATGGAGGGCGAGCCCGAAGGCATTGCCGCCTACGTGCGGATAAAGGCCGGGAAATCAAAGGCGGGCCGGGGGTATTACAAGCGTCGGCGCCCCTTTGTCCATATGAAATTCAACGGGATCGACAACGCGCTTGCCATTTTTCTAAATGAAGTGGAATTTGTGGAAGCCTTGAGCAAAGGTTATGTGCAGGTGGAAGGGTCGCCGGAATATGCGGCCAAACTGAACGATTTTATGCAGCGGATTCAGGCTCTGGTGGTGTAGGGCCGGTTTTCGGTCCCGGCCATCCTGATTCTTTAAAATTAATAGACGCATCCCCGGTCTTTTTTATCAATTTGAATTGGTATGCCAATGGAGGAACCGGATGGGAAACCCGATGATCCTTTTAGAGAATGTCCGCGGCTTCATGAAAAGCCGCATTGTTTTGACAGGCGCGGAACTCGATCTTTTTACCCGGATTCACCGGGGCAGTGATACCGCGGAGGCGATTGCCCAAGAAAACCGGCTCGACACCCGGGCCGTCACCCGCCTGCTGGATGCGCTTGCCGTTTATGGGCTTCTCACCAAAGAAAATGGCGGATATCAACTGACGCCGGAGGGCATGTTTCTTTCATCCGACCATCCCGAGTCGACCCTTCCCATGGTGCTCCACATGAATGAATTGTGGGATACATGGAGCCATCTCACCGATACCGTGGTTCAGGGTAAAAATCCCGCAAGAATTCCTCGCTCCCAAAAAGGGAATAAAGCGTTGAGTGCCTTTATCGGGGCCATGAATGTGGTGGGCAGGGGGCTTTCGAAGGAAATCGCCGCTGCCCTTGATTTGTCTTCCTATCGGAAACTGTTGGATATCGGCGGCGCATCAGGAACATATACCATTGCTTTTCTTGAAAAAAATCCAGAAATGAGGAGCGTGATTTTTGATCTGAAGC
This sequence comes from Desulfobacteraceae bacterium, assembly GCA_027353395.1. Classification (GTDB taxonomy): domain Bacteria; phylum Desulfobacterota; class Desulfobacteria; order Desulfobacterales; family Desulfosalsimonadaceae; genus SURF-3. The sequence goes on along the minus strand of DAIEHU010000202.1, from coordinate 2,772 downwards.
AGGTGCTCCCCATGGCTGAAGCGCCTCTGGCTGAAGCCGGGATTCTTGACCGTGTGGAACTGACCGGCGGTGATTTTTACGTGGATGAGTTGCCCAAAGGGTGTGATCTGGCGCTTCTTTCCGCCATCATCCATCAGAACAGTCCTGAGCAGAACCGGGATCTTTACCGGAAAATCCACCGGGCGATATTGCCCGGCGGAATGCTGATGATCAGGGACCATATCATGGATGAGAGCCGCACCTGGCCGCCGGCAGGGGCCATTTTTGCCTTGAATATGCTGGTGGGCACGGACGGCGGCGACACGTACACCTTCCGGGAAGTACAGGAAGGCCTGGAATCCGCAGGGTTTACCGGTATCCGCCAGATTCGGCAGGGAGAGAAGATGGATTGCATTGTAACGGCTCGGAAACCGTTTTAATTCCATTTTGCATTCAACATGACATCAAGGCGGCAAGAAGGAGCCGACGGCGCAGCCAACGCAGATGCCGCTTGAATGCGAATTGGAATAACAAAGGATGTTGGTTTATCGTGAAGGCTTCCCCGCAGCGGATATTTGTTTTTATATGGCTTATGGCCCTCGCCGCCCTGCTGCCGTCCTGTTCTGCAAGTGAAGATTCTCATGCAAATTCCGCGAACGGCGCGCCCGGCAATGTCCTGCGGATTGATGTGAACGATGGCTTCGGCTCCTTTAACCCCACCTGTGCGGAGTGTTCGGGGTCTACGTATGTGTTCCCATACATGTACAGCTTCCTCTGCGTCCCGAACCCGCAAGGCGATCTCGAACCGGACCTGGCCGCTGGCTGGGATTATGATCCGAAAACGTTTACGTGGCGGATCAGGTTGCGCCCGGACGCCCGTTTTCACAATGGGGTACCGGTGAACGCTGACGACGCAGCGTATTCGTTCCGGTCTTTTGCTGAAAATAGCCGAAAAATTTTTGGTCCTAAAATCCGAAAAATCACGGCAACCGGCAAATATGTGCTTGAAATCCAGTTGAAACAGGATGATCCGTTTTTTTTAAACAGCCTGTGGGATGTGGAGATCGTTCCGGATCCGGGCCGTCATGCCAACCGGGATCAAAATAGTTCGCCCGTTGGATCAGGCCCGTTTAAATTTGACCGCCGGACGGATGACGGCCGGGTGGTGCTTTCGGCCAATGAACATTATTACAAAGGCCGTCCCGCCATTGACCGGGTTGTTTTTTATTATATCCCTGAGCGGGAAGACTCCTGGAGCCGCCTGATCAAAGGGGAAACGGATATTGCCGGCAATTTAACGGTCAAAGACTATCAAATCACCGAGCAGTATGCGGACCGGTTCTATTTTGCGAAATCTTACTGGAATTATTATTCGATCCTTCTCTACAATACGCATCATCCGTTGTTTGAAAACCCCATGGTGCGGCGGGCGTTGACCCATGCCATTGACCGGGACTATATGGCTCAAAACATGCTGAAAGGCATGGCCGAGAAGGTTGCCGGCCCCATGGGCAACCGGACCGCTTGTTGTAATCCGGATCTCAAGCCCCTGGCCTATGATCCGGCCTTGGCCCTTGAGTACCTTGGGAAGGCGGGTTGGTCCCTGGATCAACATACTCACTGCCTTATGAAAAACGCGCAGGCATTTGAGTTTGAATTGCTGTTTATTGAAGGCAGTGAAACAGATCTTAAGATAGCCCGGTTCATCAAGCTTTGTTTGAACGAAGTGGGCATCCGGGTTCATCTCAAAGCCCTGCCGCTTGATGTATTCCATAATCGCTATTTGCGGAACACGGATTTCGACGCCGTACTGACGGGACTGACCGCAAGCGATCGCCGGCCGGAAGAAGTTCTCGGTTTATGGGTTACTTCGGATGCCGGGATTTCGCAAGCCGGTGGGTTCGATTCGCCGGAAGCCGCCCGTCTTGCCACTCTGGCCCTTTCCGCCAAAGATCCGGAGACGAGGAAAACGCTTTTTCAGCGGTTTGATCAATTGATTGCCGACTTGCAGCCGGGGAGCTTTTTGTTCCAGAAAATATATATCGACGCCATGTCCAAACGGTTTGCGCTGAACTATCCTTTTTATATAGATTATGAGGGCTTTTATAGGCTGCAGTACGCCCGGTTGAAAAATGAATAATCAAGACAACCGGAGCGTATTAACTCTTCATAAGCAGGGAAGATTCATCTGCTATTTTTCGGAACTGGACCCTTTTGCCGGTAAATGGCAAGGGCTTTCCCCAGAAAAAATCGCTGAAAAAGCCATCAACGAAATCAAGATACTTTGCCTGGCATTTCATCACGTCATCATACCTCCCGGATATTTAATCAAAAATCCGGCTATGTGGGTTGTGCTGAGCCGGTTGAAACCGCTGTTTGAACACGGCCTGCTTTCGATTTCCATTGACCGTAAATTTATCAGCCATCCGTTCCATTTCTTCGAGCAGAAGCTGGAAGAAGAAGTATATCACGACATCACGGGCATCGGCGTTGCTCCTGAAAAACGAAATAATTTGACCCACCAGATGAAGGCACTCGTTGAAAACGGATATTTCCTTTTCAGGGATTCGGCGGTCCAAATAACCGGTTTCGGCAATGAGGCTGAAAATTTATCCAAGTCCCTGGCTCGGCAATCCGGGAACCGCCCGAAAGCGTTGCTCGAAGGTATCCAACGCCTGAAAAATGAAGGGTTGATTTCAAGCCGCGATCACTGGATGGCCTTGCTGCATCATCCATCTTATCATCCCCCGCCCGATGTCGTCGAAGGGCTCAGTCGATTCATCCTTCAGAACT
>DAIEHU010000201.1 GCA_027353395.1 Desulfobacteraceae bacterium | reverse complement strand
AGCCCTTTGAAACGGAATGGAAGGAGGTGTCATGGGATTTCGCGCTGGACAAAATCGCCCGGCGGATATGGGAAACCAGGGGAAAGACCTTTGAAATTCAAAACAAAGACGGCCAGATCGTTCATCGCACCCTGGGAATGGCCTTTCTGGGAGGCATGATCAAGTATATCCTGGACAATAACCGCTATTTTGAGGAATACGTCCGGGAATACACCAACGCCTCATGCCTGATCAGCCCGGATTTCAGAATGCCCGGAGAAACGGACGGGATTTTTTCCGGGTTTGCCGGTGCCAGGACCGATGAGGGGTATGTGGATGGCAAATATGACAAAGTCACATGGTCTTATCAGAAAGATGCGAACGGGTTGCCGCTGAAAGACCCGACGCTGAAAAATCCCAATCGTGTGTTTCAGCTCTTAAAAAAACATTATTCACGATATACGCCGGAAGTGGTTTTACAAATCACCGGAACACCCGTGGACAAACTCCTGCCGGTATATGAGGCGTATTCTCAAACCGGAAAACCCGATAAAAGCGGCACGGTTTTGTACGCCATGGGCTGGACCCAGCATACGGTTGGCACCCAGAATCTCCGGGCCATGTGTATTGTCCAGCTTCTTCCGGGCAATATGGGAATGGCGGGCGGCGGAGTGAATGCGCTCCGGGGCGAATCCAATGTGCAGGGCTCCACGGGTCAGGGTCCGCTGTACAATACCCTTCCAGGATACCTGAAAACGCCGAAGTCCTCCCAGCAGAATTACAAAGATTATCTGGCGGCCTGTACCCCGGTCAGTTCCGATCCCATGAGCGCCAACTGGTGGCGAAATTATCCGAAATATATGGCCAGCCTGCCGCGGGAATTTTATGGCACGGACGTCTCGCTTGCTGACGCTTATACGTATCTGCCCAAAATGGAAGACCGGATAATTATTCCTGGCTCATGATTTTTGACAAGCTTTATCAAAAAAAATATCCAGCCTTCTGGCTGTTGCCGGACAAAGCCTTGCTGGAATATCTCTATGCGCCTGTTTGAAAAGTCTCCAAAAACCATGATGATGAGGGATATATGATGGAAACGCAGCCACAAGTAAATATGAATATGGCGCAAAAAATCGCCAAAATCAGTCAAATGAAAACAGCTTTTCCGGCTTACCGGGAAATTCTTGATTTTTTCGAGCCGGTGTTGAGGGAACGGATGCGTTATAAATCCAAGATGCTAAAAACCATCGCCCGGCCGGTTATAAATGATGCTGGCGTTTTTGATAAGTTGCAAAACGGCGTTCCGCTGATTGATAAAAGCGGCATGCAGTTTGACGAAAAGATCATGGCGGCGCATTTGAGGGTGCTTTTAGGCATTCTTCATTCCCGGACCCATGAGGTGGCCGATTGCGTGGCGGATATTCTGAAAAAAGAACATTACACTATGTTCGCCAATACAAGCGAAACCCATCATGCCCCTGCTTCGATGATCCGCACAGGCTCCTGGGATATCCTTGATTTTCTCACCAAAGAAATATTGAACCCGGTTCTGGAAATTTACGCCGAATCCTATCATCCATTATTGTCAAAGGCTGGATGGGAAAACGGTTATTGCCCCATGTGCGGCGAACCGCCCATGATGGCGCTGATCGCCGGGGAAAACGGCAAGCGGTTCCTGATATGCGGCGCGTGCGCAACCCGGTGGCCGTTTCCCAGAACAGTTTGCCCTTTTTGCGGAAATGATGACCAGCGGCAGCTTTCCTACCTGTTTATGGAAAATGACAATAAATACCGAATTGAAGTCTGCGATGTTTGCCGCCAATATTTAAAGGCGGTTGATTTGGGCGATATGTCCCTTCCGGTGGATATTGAGGTGGAAAACATCATCACCCTGCACTTGGATATGATCGCGATGGAAACCGGTTACACCCATCCCGTTTATGCAGGCGTCCCGGAACACCGTCTTGGCGAGAGTTTGCATTAATTCGAGTTAAAATAAGGATGGGAATTATGAAAACAATTTCTTTTTACGGTAAAGACTATGCAGTGGACAACCAGAATTTTCTCGTCGATCCCGCATCTTGGGATGAGAATTTCGCCAACGGCATGGCTGCAATGCTCAATATGACCGGGGGGCTTACGGACAAACACTGGGAGATCATCACTTTTATCCGGGATGCGTTCGCAAGAACGCGCATATGCCCTGTGGTGCATGAGACCTGCAAGGCCTTGGGTTTAAAAGCCAAAGACTTGAAGGCCTTTTTCCCAACCGGTTATCTCAGGGGAGCTTGTCTGATTAGCGGGATATCCTATAAATACGGATGGGTGTATCATACAGAAGAACCCTATAATGTTGAGACTTCAGGAAAAACCGTTCTCAAAACCGTTACCCCGTCTATGGGCAAGGTTTATCGGGTGAATCTGTTCGGCAATCTTGTCGACCCCAATGAATGGGATGAAGCATTCGCTGCGCGCCGGGCCTATGAAATGAATATCCGTCCAGGTCTTACGGAAAAGCACTGGCGGATTATCCGGTATTTAAGGGATTATTATTTGAAAAACCAGTCGATTCCCACCATTTTTGATTGTTGTGAGGACTGTGAGGTGGAAATCGATGAAATCGGGGAACTTTTCCCCAGTGGATACCATCGGTGCGCTGTGATAATTGCAGGTCTGCCGATATATGGCGAAGCGTGAACTTAATCCGGCCGTGCATGGATGGAGGCGCAAAATGACGGATTTTAAAGCCTCCGGTAAAACCGGGGGTGAAAAAAATGTTTATATTCCTGGCATGTATCACAAGAGAAGCCCGAATATTCAAGACCGGGTTGAAAAGGTTTTTAGTGAGTGGCGACAGGAGCGAAGCATTCGTGAGCCAGACACGAAAAAATCGTTTCCGGTTATTTGTTTTTCGCGCAGGATCGGGGTCGGCGCCCTTGAAATCGCCGATATCCTTGCCAATCAAATCGGTTATCATGTGATTGACCGGGAGATTATGGAATACATGGCAAACCGGAAGGGTGCGGATCCAAGGCTTGCGGCCTTTATCGATGAACATTGCGCAAGTGAAATGGAAGATATGTTTTCGGCTCTTTATGGTGTGAAAACCTATGCCAAAAGTGAGTATTCCCGGCTCCTCTTTCGCGCTATCTTTTCTTTCGCGGCGCTGGGGCCGGCGATTTTCGTGGGTCGTGGAGCGCATCTCATTCTGCCACGGGAACGTGTTCTTGCTGTCAGGCTGATTTGCAGCGACAGTTTCCGGACGGGCAGGATTGCCGATATGCTGAATGTCCCCGAAATTGAGGCGTTTTCACGGTTGAAACAACTCGATCATGACCAGCGGCAGTTTTTTGAAAAAATTTTTGGTGTAAAAGAGGAAGCGCCAGAGGAATACGATATCCTCATTAACCGTGATTTTTTTAAATATCCCGCCCAGGTCGCTGAGATTGTAAAAGCCGCGTTTGTCCAGAAATTCGGTGCTTCATGGGATAAGGCGGATGACGGATCTGGAACAGAACCCACCGGAACGCCGGAAAATGTTTTGATCCCTGCGATTTAATCAAATAAGCCGTCGACAATCTTTTACCATCATACCAGCGGCGTCGGAATATTTTACAATATGTAAAAAGTATTCATGCACGCCATCTCCCGCCCCTGTCTCATCTATTTGTATGTTATTAATAATCTTAATAATTTCAAATGATTATAATTTTTAATGCGCTGAAAAATTGGCATACGGCTTGCAATATAAACAATCAAAGCATTTGGCGTGAACCGCTGCCGCCATGATAGATGATGCCCGGCCCAATCGAACTCAATTTCAGGAGGGATGCCTTACCATGCTCTATAAAACGATAGACAAGCAGGATTTTAAAGATTTAATCGACATCCACCTTCGCGATGTGGAGTGCATCGGGCCCCAGAGGGTGGGCGTCAATTCAAAGGGCAAGCCGATTTACCAGTTTTTGCCGGTGAAGGCCTTTGACGACATGACGCTCGGTTATAATACGACGGATTTTTCGGCGAAAACCTACTTCCTGCCTTACCGGGAAGTGATGTCCACCTTTCATTTCACCGATAATGACTGGACCCAGGAAATCACCTACCACAAGTACCCCAGGGTCATCATCGGGCTTCATCCCTGCGATATCAACGGGCTCTTAAAACTTGACAAGGTGTTCGCCAAGGAATTCCATCCAAACCCCTATTATCTCTCCAGGCGAGGCAATACGCTTATCATCGGCATTGATTGCCAGAAGCCCTGCGATGGCGGATTTTGCGCATCCGTCGGTAGCGACACGGTCACTCATGGGTTTGATTTGTTTCTGACCGATATCGGGGACCGGTATTTTGTCAAGGTCGGCACGGACCGGGCGTTTAACGCGCTCGGCAAGGTCAACGTGCGGGACATTTCCGAGGAAGACCGGAAGCTCTATCTAACCAAACGAAACCATTTTGAGGCCAGTTTCGAAAAAACCGTGCATGTCGAAAATCTTCCCAATCTGCTGGATATTGAATTTAATTCCGATGTCTGGAAAAAATGGGGAGACAAGTGCCTGAGCTGCGGGAGCTGCGCCATGGTGTGTCCCACCTGCTATTGCTATGGCGTGACTGAAAATATGTCCATGGATTTTCAAAAAAGCGAGAAAACCAAACAGTTGTATTCCTGCAACCTTTATGATTTCGCCCAAGTGGCCGGCGGCCATAATTTCAGACCCGGCCGGGACACCCGGCTGAAATACCGTTATTATCATCAGCACCGTGGGTTTGTGGACACTTTCGGCCAGCCCATGTGCGTGGGATGCAACCGCTGCGGCCGGGTGTGTCTGGCCGGCATTAACCCAACCGATGTGATTCATGATATTCAGATGGAGCATGGACGATGAAAAAAATTATGCACCCTTATGACATTACCCATGAAACCGACATGGTGGAGCCCCTGGACTACAACCGGCGGAGCCGGTTAAAGGATGTCGACAGGAGCTTCAAGGCTGAAATCACCAACATCATCCGGCTGACGGACATGGAAAAATTGTTCCAGATCCGCATGGTCAATGATAATGACTGGCAGCGGTTTTCGTTCCTGCCCGGCCAGTTCGTCATGCTGGAGTTGCCGGGATACGGGGAAATACCCATTTCATTTTCTTCCTCCCCGTCCATCAAAAGCACCATTGAACTGTGCATCCGAAGGGCAGGAAAAGTCACGGAAGCGCTCCACAAGGCCAAGAGGGGAGCGATTGTGGGGCTGCGGGGCCCGTTCGGAACCTATTTCCCCATGGAGCAGATGAAAGGCAACAATATCCTGCTCATCGCTGGCGGTCTGGGCCTTGCTCCCCTGCGCGCGCCAATCAGTTTTGTGATTGAAAACCGGGCGGATTTTCCAGGGGTTTATATCCTTTACGGCGCGAAGAACCCGTCTCAATTGCTTTTTGATTATCAATATGAACAATGGCACCGCATTG
>DAIEHU010000200.1 GCA_027353395.1 Desulfobacteraceae bacterium | reverse complement strand
TATTTTTGTTATGCTTTATTTTGCAAAGTATATTCGGGACTGGTTTTCACAGGACAGGACGGAGCAGTGACCGCAGGCCGGTACAGACCGGTAATCTTTCCAAAGCGTTTCCGGGCCGGTCAATGAAAAAATGCCGGAATCAGAGCGCATTCTTTTTTCTCCCGCTTCTGGTAATCAGCGGGAGAAAAAAAGAATAAAACGGGTAGGATCACCTTTCTCGACGAAATCACCCTGCCGGTTATTCGTCACCGTCGTCATCGTTTTCACTTAAAAATGCATCGGCAATGCCGAGCGCTTCACAGGCGGCATCCACGACATCCTGGTCCTTGTGATCAACCAGGTGCCCGATAACGTCATGGGCCTCCTCCGGCCGGATACTCGCCACCGCATCAATGGCGGCAAGCAGAAGATCAGTGTCGGCGCCTGGGGAAGAAATGATCCGGGTGATATGCGGCCAGGCCTTTTTCACGCCCATATTGCCGGCAGCGCAAACCGCCTCGTAAAAAATATCCGGGTCGTCATTGTTTAAGGATTCGAGAATCTGGTTCTCAAAACCCACAATGTAACTCATGCAGAAAACCGCCGTAAGCCGCCAGTCTTTGTTGTCGCTCATGTATGCGGCCCGTACCGCATCGCGGTGCCAGTCCTGGGGAGCCCGTACGGAGGCTTCCAGTATCCGGCGGCGCACATCTTCATGAACATCGGAATCCATAAAAAATCTGCGCAAGGTCTGCTGAATTTTTTCAAATACCGGTTCGGAAATCATTAAATCCTCTTCATCATCAAATTCCATGGTATCGGCATATTCAAGAGCCGGTCCCAGCGAAATGACAGCCGCGCACCGCATGTCATCCGTCTCGTTTTTATTTCCAACGATGGAAAGCAGGATATCCGCCATTTTATCATTCATGACGGTTGGCTCTCCCGCCATTTCCGCTGCCAGAAGCCGGTCGGAAGCATCCGCATCATTGCCCGTGAGGGTTTTTCGGATAAGGGATTCCGCATTTTCAGGCCAGTCCCATGCGGGTATGTTCATCAATGTTTGTAAATCCATTGGTTTTCCTTTCATTTGGTATTTTTGTTTTATTTTAAAAGGTTTCGTTGTTTGCTGATTATAAGGAGGACATCGAAAATTAGAAATGTGAGTATTGATGATTTTATTCCGAATGTCAAAAGAGAAGTTGTATTCAAATATAAAATCCTGTTTTTTTTATATTTTTTTAAAAATTAGACAGGCCCATCCGTTTTCCTCTTTCATAAAATCGCAGGTAAACTCACGCTGTGTGTAGCGTTCCGTCACCGCATCGGTTTCTTCGGGCCGCAGCCCGGAGATGACGACGATGCCGTTTTTATCCGCGCAGCGGGCGATCAATGGGTATAACGTCATGATGTCCGGATAGCGGAGATTGGCGGTGATCAATGAAAATACGGAATCAATGGTTTCTGATTCACTGAAAATACGGATTTTATCTGGATACCCGTTGATAGCGATATTCTTGACGGCTTCAGACCGCGCGCAGACATCCGCGTCCACGCCCACGCCGCTTTCAATACCCAGCCTCAGGGCCGCGATGGCGAGTATCCCGGAGCCCGTACCGATATCCAGGACTCGTGTCCCCGTGAAGTTGCTGATAAATTGTTTTTTTTTGAGCGCGTATTCAATCGCCTGGATACACAGGCGGGTGGTGGGATGCGCGCCGGAGCCAAAGGAAATGCCGGGAAATATGTCGATGATGATATCATCAGGGTTTTGGTTAAAATCCATATTATAGGGTTTGACTACAATGGCGCTTGATATCCTGACGGGGCGCTGGAATGATGGCTCAAGGCAGGAAGCGCCGTAAGTATAGGAATAGAACAGCTCTGATGCCGTTACCAGGGCCTTGACAGCCAGGCGGACTTGTTTTTTTGGCGTTCCGGATTGCCGGTGGATGGCGTTTTCGATTACTTGTTGAGACAATTTGATCTCAGAACCTGAAACCATGTCCAGGATCATTTTTTTCAATTCTAAATCTGTCATGGGGGCACTGGTTCAGTAAAAAAATTGGATATGGGTCAAAATTTCAGCCAAAATAATATCTTATTGAAATTATTGTTAAACTGAATAGTTTATTGAGAAAATCCTTGAGATGGTCAAGGGGCGTGCCGGTTGGCGCATGATTATTAAGGAGCATGGCTAATTCGCGGTTGGATTGTTGATGGAGTGATGGTATCTGGCCGGATTGGCGGCTCATACAGAGGGTATTTTAGCTTATTGGCGGCATGGAAGCGCATTGATTATTGTAATCAAACGATAATGCCTTTAAAACAAAATCCACGATAATCCGTTTGAGCTTTGAAATATCGGTTTTTTGATGGATCAGCATAAAATAAAACAGGCTTCTTTCAAACAGACCGAACAGCAGGACGGATGCGATTTCAGTATCTTCAATGGACATAAACCCTTTGCTCATCGCTTTTTTAATCTGTTCTTCAATCAGAGATAAGAAAATAGACAGGATATCCTCATATATTTCCTTGAAAAGCCTGCCGTTGCCAATGCCCTCCCTGAACAGCAGGCCGGCGACGGCGAGATTTTTTTGATAAATATCAATTATGTCGCTGACGACTTGATAAAGGTTCCGGATGATTTCATCGGCGGTGTCGCCGTCAAACAGATGCTTGGTCCGCTGGATGAACATCTCTTTGATCTGATTGATGAAGCCATTGCAGCTTTCCCGGAAAATCTCTTCCTTGGATCGAAAATAGATATAAAATGTTCCCTGGGCGACGCCTGCGGCCGAAACGATATCAGACACCCGTGCGTGTTGGAACCCTTTTTGTTCGAATATTTTTATGGCTGCCTCGATGAGGGCGGCTTTTGTTTTTGGTTCCCTGGTCATGGGCTTTTTTGTGCAATGTGGCATCTTTAAAAAGTATTTTTGGTTAACATCGAAAACTCAATGGCTGCTGTATCCGCATCCAAGTACAGATATCCGTTTTGCGCGGTTATTGAAAGTGGATTTTCATAATAATTTAATACCAAAAACGGTTCTAGAGAATCAAGCGGAATGGTGAAAACCGGATCTCCGGGAAATCCGCCGAGCATAACCGGCAACTGGCAGGCAATATCATTGACCAGATTGGAATGATCCAACAATCCGAGGTTTCCGGCATTATCCTTCATGATATGGAAATGGCAGTTCCCGGGAACCGTGCTGATATAGAAAGCAAGCGCCTGGTTGACCACCCGGACCTCGCAGAGAAGATCCATATCCACCGACGCCTGCCACTGGGGCTCCCCTTCGAGCCGGTATTCAATCACCACGTCATCCGCTTCCAAATTTATCTGTGAGGAGCGCAGGTCCAAGACAGGCGGCACACTAAACTGCATGATGGTTTTTTGATCAATGTTTTTGTCCCGCGCGAATCCGATGAAATTTTTGCCCAGAACCGGGCATAGCAGCTCATATAAATCCCACTCGAATTTTTTGTCCACCAGCCGTTCCAGCATCCCGTTCAGCATGTCCTGGGATACGGCAAGTCTGAGATTGTATCCTGGGGGCAGTTTCAAGTTCCATTTGTAAGGGGAATATACCGCCGGGACATCCGGGAACGCAAGTCCAGGCGGGCACCCGATAGGGTCAATGTTGAAAACTATTTCCGAAACGGCTTTATCAATGTCCGCCGACACATTTTCCACATTTTTCAAACTGTCACAGGCCAGCGACTCAACCACCCGTTGACCCAGAAAATAATCCTTAAAACTCGTCCCAACCACTTCTTCCACGGACAGATACAGATGCTTTCCGTTCGCATCCTCCGCATAGGCCATCTCAAAATCCGCATCAACGGTGAGATCATTGTTCCGGGTATAGATCACTGAAAATCCGAGAAGGTTCAGCGCTGACAGATCCACGTCCTTGATGGTAAAATCCGCGCGGACATTTTTTCTGTCCGGATAATCCGTATCCCGTATGGATATCATGTTGATCACGATATCCGGCGTTTTAGAATCATCGTCGCCGTAGGACAAGGTGCTGATCAGTCCGCCATACCGCTGCTTGATATTTTCAAACGCCTTGTCCGCCATTTGCTGGCAGGCGTCAATTATAATTTTATTAAAATCCGGACTGGTCACAGGGGCGGGGCTTGAAGGGCCGTTGTGAACGGAATCCTTGTCCAAGATCACCCCTCCGGCGCTCAGGGCGAGAACCGAGGCGGTTGTCTGGTCAGGATTTCCGTAAATATCCCAAAACAGGTATTTTGAAAGATCGATATTCTGTTTTTCAAACAAGCTGATCAAATCTACGTTCGTGTTGTTTACCATAAGGGTCAATGGACGCGATTGGGAAATGTTTTTGAAAATCCGCTCAAGGTCAGCCGCAAATGGGGCGTGTTCGATGATCGTAAGACCCGAGGCCACTTTTTCCTCAATCACGCTTTTCATAAAAAAATCATTTTTAAACCTGACTTCCGGCGGTTTTACAAAGCGTATTACAAAGCCTCTGTCGCCGTTTTTCCACTGATCGTCAATGGCGATGGCCGCCTCAACAGAAAGGTCGTTGTTTTTGGCGGTGATAATGTCTGTTGCACCAACCGGAGCAGCCGAAAGATTCACGCCATAAACCGTAAATCCAAGGCGGATGACGGCGGATGGATAAGCATCGTCATTCACGGCTTCAAAATCGGTTACATTGACATCCACCGTATCCGGATTATTGTCGCCGTAGGTCAGCGCCGATATGAGACCGGCATTTGAAGTTTTGATGCAGTCAAAGGCCGCCGTGATATATTGATCTATAGCTTGCGCCAGCTGATCCTTGTTTTTTGTCAGAAGGTCGTTGGACGCCAGAATGCCGATGCCGTCGCGGATCAATTGGCCGCCGCCATTTTCCTTGACTGTTTTAAAAATAATCTTTTCTTTTGAAGCCCGTTTGTTTTTATGAACAACCTGAACCAGCACGCTTGAATAGAGCCGGTCGCCATTAAGATAGAAATCCGCCTGATACGAATCTCCCTGCTTTACCGCTTCAACCTGGTATCCTCCACCGTCACTTAAGAGGACTTTATCAATCGTGGCGCTGTCTCCGCGCACATAGACGGCAAGCCGCTTCATTCCGGAAGACAGATATTGACCGTCATGGGCGCGGGCCCACTCGCCGGAGAGCCCCTGGACTTGAAGCGCGATGGGATACGTATCCTGATAACTGACAGCGTCAATGGATGCGCCTGGCGCATACGGTGTGTCATTGTTTCCGGCTTCTCTATCCGCGTCGCCGCCGGAACAGGAGGCCATAAAAACGGGAAAGGCCACAACCATCAGCAAAAATTTAACCATGTTCATATAAAAACGTCTCCGGGTTTTGTCTGGCGCGGCAATCATGAAGGATATCTTCTAATTCCATATTGCGTTCAAGATGATTTTAATATATCACTGTTTGGACCCTTATATTTCATTATTTTGCAAG